>JADKCZ010000011.1 GCA_016718565.1 Anaeromyxobacter sp.
GGCCCCGCAGACGTGCACCGCCTGGGCGATCCGACTCCGGGCCGAGAGGCCTCGCCAGCGTGGATGGTGAGGTTGACGTTGTTGTCGAGGATCAGCTGCAGCGCGGCGCGGTGGTGGCGCGGCAGTTTGCCTCCTCGGCGCCAGCCGGGTCAAAGCCCACCACGCCCTTGCCTTGTGAGCCACCGCCAGCTCGGCCAGCCGCACCGAGGTGGCGGGTCCATGTGGCGGATGCCGCAGATGATGACGTTGAGTGGATCCCCTTCTCGCGCCTGGCCTGGCGCAGACCGTCGAGCACCGCGTCCACGATGGAGGTGGGCTTCAGCCCTGCCAGGTGTGCAGCACCGGCGAGTAGCGCACCTCAGGTAGCGCACGTTCTCCTCCGGCGCATCCTTGGCCAGCTCGTGGGCCACCCCGCCGCAGGGACTCCTCGGTCTACAGGACCTCCAGCGTCACGTCGAGGCGGTGGTAGTCCTCCAGCAGGCGCAGGTCTCGCCCCTCAGCGGATGGCGCGGGCCCGGCCCCTCCGGCGTGTCGGCGGGAAGCGCACCCTGCTGCTCGGCCAGCGAGAGGAGCGTGGCGAGCCGCACCGGGCCGTCGAGGTGGCGGTGCAGGTCGGTCTTGGGCGGGGCCCGCACCAGCGCCTCGGTGACGGGCGGGGCGTGGGGCGGGGGCCGGGGGGTGTGGCCATTGTACGCCGGGCCGGGAGGCGTGGGCGGACCGGCCGCCACAGGCACTGGTCCGGCGGCGGCGGACGGGGACTCATGCCATGCTCGGGCCCGTCTCCCGTGGACTCCTCGCCTTCGCCGTCCGCCTCGTCCTCTCACGCCGCGGTGCTGGCCGGCGCGGTGGCCTTCGTCTCACAAGGCAACCCCACCAACACCTTCGGCCAGGCGGTGGTGATCTCCGGTGGGTCCTCACCATCGCCTGGTAGTCACGCATGGCCAGGTTCCTTTGGTTCCTGCTGCTGCCTGGCTGCTCTACGTGGCCTTCTGGCTGGCCACCCATCATGGGGGCCTACGGGGTGGGCTTCCTGCAAGCGCTGCTGGTGGCGGTCCCTGCTGGCCTTCCTCTCCTGGGTGGTGGAGGCGGTCCTCGGGGGTGAAGGCCTTCCGCAAGGAGTGAGGGCGTGGCCGACGACGACCTGGAGCTGGTGAGCAGCGTCTCCTCGACGCCCCGCAGAAGCGCGTCTTCGGGGACTACGCCGACCCGGCCCGGCTGGCCCGCTGGAGCCGGCCGGCTTCGGCACCTTCCACGGTTCGACTTCCGCCCGAGGCGGGCGCACAGCGCTTCGACCTGCACGGCCCCGACGGCTTACCTACCCGAACAGGCGTCTTCGTCCCGAGATCGTGCGGCGGAGCCGGATCGTCCTCGACCACCTCGGTGGCCACCGGTTCCACATGACCATCACCCTGACGACCGCGGCCGGCGGACCGAAACTGGTCTGGCGCCTGCGCCACGAGACGGCGACCCAGGCCGCCCAGGCGCGGCACCTACGTCCTGGCCGGCAACGGGGAGAACTTCGACCGGCTGGGGCGCCTGCTCTTCCAGGAGGAGGAGGCGCGGCGGGGCTGGTCACCGCGGGCGCTCAGGCCGGCAGGACCAGCCTGGCCTCACCAGCCGCGCAGCGTCGGTTTCACCAGCCAAGCCGGGTGGTCCGCTCCACCTCGGCCCGGGTAAGCGGGCGCTCCAGCCACCTCGACGCGCGCCAGGAGGTGGGCGCGGAAGACCCCGGGCAACAGGCCCTCCTGGAGCAGGCGTCACCCGCCGGCCGTCTGCTCCACCACCAGGGTGCCGATGGTGGTCTCCGGGTGGGCCCGCCCGCCTCGTTCAGCAGGATGACGTCGAAGCAGTCAGGGCGCCCGGCGCCGGGCCTCGGTAGAGGCCGCGGGCCGTGAATAACGTGGGACAGGGCCGGGTCGCGGCTCGAGATGAAGCGCGCGGCAAGGCCAGGCGGCCGGGCCTTCGAGCGGCGCGAACCGCGGGGCCCGCTCCAGGGTGAGCGCCCCCGTCCGGCCCGAGCAGCAGCCGGAGCCGACCCTGGCCGCCCTGCGCCTCCACCAGCGCACGCGGGCGGCGGCCAGGTCGACCGGCAGGGCGTGGTAGCGGGCCGACGCCGCCAGGCGCGCCAGGTGGCCGTCGAGCGGGGCCCCGGCCGCCCCCTCGAGCCGCATGGTCTCGAGCAGTGGGGGCGGCCCGGCGCGGCGGCCAGCACCGCGGTCTTGGCCTGCGCCTCGTCCCACTCGGCCTCGGCGTCGGAGCCCCAGGTGATGCCGCCGCCGGTGCCGTAGCGGCCGCGCCGTCGAGCCCGACCTCCACGGTGCGGATGGCCACGTTGAAGCAGGCGTCGCCGCCCGGGCCACCGCCCCCACCGCGCCGCAGTAGGCCCCCGCGGCGCGCGCTCCTCGGCCGCGATGAGCCGGTGGCCATGGCCTTGGGGCGCCGGTGATGGAGCCGCAGGGGAAGGTGGCGCCGAGCAGCGCCTCAGGCCGGCCCCCGGCGCCAGCCTGGCCTCCACGGTGGAGGTGAGCTGCCAGACGGTGCGCAGGCGGACCACGTCGAAGCGCGAGGTCACCGCCACGCTGCCGGTCTCGGCCACCCGGCCGAGGTCGTTGCGCGTCAGGTCGGCGATCATGACGTTCTCGGCCCGGTCCTTCTCCGAGCCGGCCAGCGCCCGCGCCGCGGCCTCGTCCTCCTCGGCGAAGCGGCCGCGCCGCGCCGTGCCCTTCATCGGACGGGTCAGCACCCGGTCGCCGGTCTTCAGCAGGAAGAGCTCCGGCGAGGCCGAGACGATGGCCCGGTCGCCGGCGCGCAGGAAGGCGGTCTCGCCGCCACCCTGCGCCGCGCGGAGCCGCCGGTAGAGGGCGAGCGGGTCACCGACCAGCCGGCCCCGCAGCCGATAGGTCAGGTTCACCTGGTAGGCGGTGCCGGCCGCGATGGCCTCGCGGAGCCGCTCCACCGAGGCCTGGTGGGCGGCGCGGTCCACCTCGGGGTGGAGGTCCAGGAGGGCGGCCTGGAAGGGGTCGAGGCCGCGGGCGAGGTCGAAGTCGCGGTCGGGGGCGAGATCGCGCTCGAGCGGCCGCTCGTGGATCCCGAACCAGACGAGCGGCCCCTCCCCGGCCCGCACCACCAGGGCCTCGTCGAACGCCGGCGCCGCCTCGTAGGCCAGGTACCCCACCGCCCAGCGCCCGGCCCGGGCCGCGGCCTCCACCAGCCGGATGGCGGGGCGCACCTCGGCCAGCCGCCGGGCCTCGATCACCTCCACCGGGGCGCCGAAGCGGAGCCGCCCCCAGGGGGCGCTGTCGAGCTCCAGCACGGCGTGGACGTCCGGGGCGGCCATGGGCGCGGCGGACCATAGCGCGGGGCGGGAGGGCCGCGCCGGCCCCCCGTCCTGGCCGCCCCGCCCTACCCCGCCCGCCTGAGGAACCTGGCCAGCACCCGCTTCTCACCCGCCTCGTAGAAGCGGACCGTCACCTTGGCGTCCCGGCCGGCGCCGTCGCAGGCCAGCACCAGCCCCTCGCCCAGCGCGTCGTGCACCACCGCGTCGCCGCGGGTGAAGGGGGCGCCGCCGGGGCGCGCCTGGTCGTCGTACTCCACCCGCGGCTCGCCGCGCGGGCGGCGCGGGGAGCGGCGCGGGGCGAGGGCAGCGGCCGGGCGCCGGCGGGCTCCAGGAACGGGCTCTCCCCGTCCTCCTCCACCTCGATGTGCGGCTCGTCCGGCAGCGCGCCGGGGTGGCGCCGCACGATGGGGCCGCGGGCCTGCGGCGCCTGGGGCGCCGGCGCGGCCCGCCCGGGCAGGCCGAAGAGCTCCGGCGGCAGCTCGGCCAGGAAGCGCGAGGGCTCCATCGACCGGTAGCTGGGGCCGCCCTCCCCGTACCCCATGCGGCGGCGCGCCAGCGAGAGGGTGAGCCGCGCCTTGGCGCGGGTCATGCCCACGTAGCAGAGCCGCCGCTCCTCGTCCTCGGCGGCGGCCCGCTCGGCCGCGCTCTTGTCGTCCCAGGGGCGCTCCAGCGGCAGCGTGCCGTCCTCCAGCCCGCACAGGAACACCGCGGTGAACTCCAGCCCCTTGGCGGCGTGCAGCGTCATCAGGGCCACCCGCCCCTCCGGCGTGTCGGCGTCGGCCTCGCCCAGCAGGGCGATCTGCTCCAGGAAGCGGGCCAGCGGCGGCGGCGGCACCGGCTCGTCCGGATCCTGCGGCGGCGGGCGCTCGGCCAGCTCCTCGTCGAAGTCGTGCGCCGCGGCCACCAGCTCCACCAGGTTCTCGGCCCGCTCGGCCGACTCGTCGGTGCGCTCCGCCTCGAGCCGCCCCAGCAGCCCGGAGCGGGTCAGCACCAGCTGCACCGCCGCCTCGGCGTCCAGCCCAGGCGCCTCGGCGGCCAGGCCGGCCAGGGTGGCGTGCAGCTCGCCCAGGGCCCGGCGGGCCTGCGGCTTGAGCCCCTCCACGGCGTCCCGCTCGCCCAGCACCTCGAAGAGCGGCAGGCCGCGCGCCGCGGCGTGGGCCCGCAGCCGCTCCACCGACCTCTCGCCGATGCCGCGCGGCGGCCGGTTGACGATGCGCTCCAGGTCGAGGTCGGAGGCGGGCGAGAGGGCCAGCCTGAGGTAGGCGGCGGCGTCCTTCACCTCGGCCCGGTCGTAGAAGCTGGTGCCGCGCACGATGACGTAGGGGATGCGGGCCGCCCGGAGCTGCGCCTCGAGCGGCCGGCTCTGGGCGTTGGTGCGGTAGAGGACGGCGATCTCCTCGCCGCGGGTGCCGCGGGCCCGCTCGGCCGCCACGGCGCGGGTCACCCGCTCGGCCTCGTCGTGCTCGTCCTGCCCCACCAGCAGCGCCAGCGGGTCGCCCGGCCCGGCCTCGGTCCAGAGCTTCTTCTCGCGCCGCACCCGGGCCCGCGAGATGACGGCGTGGGCCGCGTCCAGGATGGTGCGGGTGGAGCGGTAGTTCCGCTCCAGCTTGACCACCCGGCACCCCTCATGGTCGGCGTCGAAGCCCAGGATGTTGCGCACGTCGGCGCCGCGCCAGCGGTAGATGGCCTGGTCGTCGTCGCCCACCACGCAGACGTTGCGGCGCGGCCCGGTCAGCAGCCTCATGAGCCGGTACTGCACCGGGTTGGTGTCCTGGAACTCGTCCACCAGCAGGTGGCGGAAGCGGCCGGCCCAGCGGGCCCGGAGCTCGGGGTCCTCCTCCAGCAGCCGCACCGGCCGCACCAGCAGGTCGCCGAAGTCCACCGCCCCGGCCCGGCCCAGCGCCGCCTCGTACTTCTGGTAGAGGTCGCGCGCCAGCTGCCCCTCCACGTCGTAGTCGGCCAGCTTGACCTGCTTCGGCCGCAGCGCCTCGTTCTTCCAGCGGTCGATGCGCCACAGGACGTCGCGCGGCGTGAGCGGCTCCCCCTCCTCGACCCGCCCCTCGGCGAAGAGCCGCTTCATGAGCCGGAGCTGGTCGTCGGTGTCGTAGATGGCGAAGGAGGGCGGCAGCCCGGCCCGCGCCGCCTCGCGCCGCAGGAAGCGGGCGCCGAAGGCGTGGAAGGTCTGCACCCACAGGTCGGCGGCGGCCAGCCCCAGCAGCTTCCCGAGCCGGGCCCGCATCTCGCCGGCCGCCTTGTTGGTGAAGGTGACGGCCAGGACGTGCCAGGGCAGCACCCCCTCCTCCAGCACCAGCCGGGCGATGCGCGAGACGATGACCCGGGTCTTGCCCGAGCCGGCGCCGGCCAGCACCAGGAGCGGCCCCTCCCCATGGAGGACCGCCTCTCGCTGCGGGTCGTTGAGGCCGTCGAGGAGCTCGGACATCGGGGCCGGGAACATAGCCCAGCCGGCGGACGCCGGCCCCGGCCCGTTCGGCGCCGTCGAACGCACCGACCCCCGCCGGCGCGAGGGCGCGGGCGGGGGTCGGGGTGCGGCGGGCGCCGCGGGTGGTGGCTACGGGTGACCGGGGCCGTGGATGCCGTGGTCGTCGCCGACGTCGTGGGTGAGCGGGTCGTCGATGCCGTGGTCGTCGCCGACGTCATGGGTGAGCGGGTCGTCGATGCCGTGGTCGTCGCCGACGTCGTGGGTGAGCGGGTCGTCGATGCCGTGGTCGTCGCCGACGTCGTGGGTGGCCGGGTCGTCCTCCGTGTGCACCTTGCAGACGCCGTCGTCGCACTCGAAGCCGGCGCCGCACTCGGCCGCGCAGGTGAGGGCGTGCTCCATCTCCACCTCGCCGAGCCGGTGGACCTCCACCTCCACCTCGCCGGCGTGGCGCCGCTTCTCGAGCTCGTGGCGGACCTCGCCCTCGGGGCCGTGCTCGACCTCGGACAGCCTGACGTTGGCGTCGTCCACCCGGAAGGTGAGCGTGGCCGGCGCGGCCAGGGCCAGCCCGGCGGGCTGGAGCGCCACCCGGGCCATCGCGCCGCCGCCGGGCTCGGCCTCGACGAGGCGCACCTCGGTCTGGGTGGACAGGGCGAGGAGTGGAGGGGGCCGTCGCTGCAGGCGGCGATGAGGGTGGCGAGGGAGAGGGTGAAGGCGAGTCGGGTCGTGGTGGTCATGGTGTGCTGCCTCCTTGTCCCTTGAGACACCGACCCGGGGGGCGGAGTGCCAGGCCCGATCAGGTGCACGCCGGATCGGCGGGGTGCCTGCGCACCTGCGCGACCGCGCCGCCGCGCCGCCGACGGCGCCCCGGGGCGCCCGTCCGGCCCGACCTGTCCCGACCTGTCCCGACCTGTCCCGACCTGTCCCGACCTTGCCGGCGCTGCGGCCGCGTGACAGCCTTCTGTTGAACCCCAGCCGCTCGGCCCCGGCCAACCCGGAGAACCCATGCCCACGCAGGCCATGCCCACCCCGGGAGCCCCTCCCACGGAGGTGGAGGCGCTCCGCGCCGAGCTCGCCGTGCTGCGGGCCAGCGAGGCGAGCTTCCGGGTCCTGCTCGACGAGTCGAGCGACCCGATCTTCTCGTTCCTGCCGGACGGCACCTACCGCTACGTCAACCAGGCCTTCGCCCGCGGCGTGGGGAAGGCCCGCGAGGAGATCATCGGCCGCCGCATCTTCGACGTCTTCCCGCCGGCCGAGGCGGAGAAGCGGTTCGCGGTGCTGCGGCAGGTCTTCAAGACCGGGCTGCGCCAGGACTTCGACGTGCGGGTGCCGCGGCCGGACGGGGACCGCCACTACCTCACCACCGTGCAGCCGGTGCTCGACGCCGCCGGCGTCGTCACCTCGGCGATGTGCAACTCCAAGGACATCACCGACCGGAAGCGGATGGAGGGGGAGCTGCGGAGCGGCTCTTCGAGCTGGAGGCGGCCCTGGCCCACGTCCACCAGCTCCAGGGGATCATCCCCATCTGCGCCCACTGCCACTCCGTGCGGCGGGCGCCGGAGAGCTGGCAGCGGCTCGAGTCCTACGTGGCCGAGCACAGCGACGCGACCTTCTCCCACGGCATCTGCCCGGACTGCCTGGCGCGCAACTACCCGGAGGAGGGCAAGCCCGGGCCCGGCTCGGTATAGATTGCCGCCCGTGCCACCCCCCATCCGCATCGTCCCGCTCGGCGGCCTCGGCGAGGTCGGCATGAACTGCCTGGCCCTCGAGGCGGAGGGCCGCATCGCCGTGGTGGACTGCGGCGTCCTCTTCCCCGACGAGAACCTCGGCGTGGACGTGGTGGCGCCGGACCTCACCTGGCTCCTGGAGCGGCGCGAGCAGGTGGGCGCGGTCTTCCTCACCCACGGGCACGAGGACCACATCGGCGCCCTGCCCTTCCTGCTGCGCCACCTGCACGTGCCGGTCTTCGGCACCCGCTTCACGCTGGCCTCGGTGCGCCGCCGGCTGGCCGAGGCCGGGGTGGCCGCCGACCTGCGCGAGGTGGTCCCCGGCGACGTCCGCCAGGCCGGCGAGGGCGGTCCCCTGGCGGCCGAGTTCGTGGCGGTGACCCACTCCATCCCCGACGCCTGCGCCCTGGCCTTCCGCACGCCGCAGGGGGTGGTGATCCACACCGGCGACTTCAAGCTCGACGAGCGGCCGGTGGCGGGTCCGGCCACCGACCTGGCCCGGTTCGAGGCGCTGGGGCGCGAGGGGGTGCGCCTGCTGCTCTCCGACTCCACCAACGCCGAGCAGGCCGGCTCGACCCTCTCCGAGTCGGTGGTCGGCCCGGCCCTGGAGGACGTCATGCACGACGCCCCGGGGCGGGTCTTCGTGGCCACCTTCGCCTCCAACGTCCACCGGCTCCACCAGGTCATCCGGGCGGCCGCGGCCAGCGGGCGGCGCCTGGCGCTGCTGGGGCGCGGCATGGTGGAGACCTTCGAGGTGGCCCGCGCGCTCGGCTACCTCACCGAGCCGCACTGGCTGCCGGTGGACGCCGCCCAGGCCCGCCGCCTGCCGCGCCGCGAGCTGGCGGTGCTCACCACCGGCACCCAGGGCGAGCCGCGCTCGGCGCTCTCCCGGCTGGCGCGCGGCGAGCACCCCGACCTCTCCATCGAGCGCGGCGACACGGTGGTGCTCTCCTCGCGCCGCATCCCCGGGCAGCGAGCTGGCCCTGGGCCGGCTCCTCGACGACCTGTGCCGGCGCGGCGCCGACGTCCGCACCGCCGGGGCGGCGCCGCTGCACGCCTCCGGCCACGCCCACGAGGGGGAGCAGCGGCGGCTCCTGGCCTGGTCCGCCCGCGCCACTTCGTGCCGGTGCACGGCCAGTACCGCCACCTGGCCCGGCACCTGGCGCACGCGGTGGCCGAGGGCGTGCCGCGCGAGCGCTGCCACCTGCTGGAGGACGGCCAGGTGCTGGAGCTCGACGAGGCCGGGGCGCGGATCCTGCCGGCCCGGGTGCCCCTTCGGGCGGGTCTACGCGGTGCGCGACGAGCTGGGGGCCAGCGACGTCCCCGAGCTGGTGGTGCGCGACCGGCGCCTGCTGGCCGAGCACGGCCTGTGCCTGGCGGTGCTGGTGCTGGACCGCACCAGCGGCGAGGTGGTGCGCGGCCCGGACCTCTTCGGGGTGGGCCTGGCCGGGCTGGAGGGGCGCGAGGCCGAGCTGCAGGGCGAGGTGCTGCGGGCCGTGGGGCGCTGCCCGCCACCGCCCGCGCCGACCCCGCCGAGGTGCAGGAGGCGGTCCGGTCGGACGGTGCGCCGCTTCTTCCGGCGGGCCACCGGGCGCAGGCCCGCGGTGCTGCCGGTGGTGCTGGAGCTGTGAGGGCCGCCGCCGGCGGCCGCCTGGACGACACTTCACGGAGGGAGAGGAACCGATGCCCAGCTTCGACGCGGTGAGCGAGCTCGACATGATGGAGGTGGAGAACGCCTGGAACCAGGCGGTCAAGGAGATCGCCCAGCGGTTCGACTTCAAGGGGACCGGCACGGCCATCGAGCGCGACAAGGAGCTCAACTTCGTCGTCCGCGCCAACAGCGAGGGGCGGCCGAGGCGGCGCTGGGCGTGCTGATGGAGAAGCTGGCCAAGCGCGGCGTCCCGATGACCGGGCTCGACCCCGCAGAAGGTCGAGCCGGCCGGCGGCTCCACGGTGCGCCAGCAGGTGAAGCTGAAGAAGGGGCTCAAGTCGGAGGACGCCAAGAAGGTGGTGGCGCTGCTCAAGGAGACCGGCCTCAAGGTCCAGGCGGCCATCCAGGGCGAGGCGGTGCGGGTCACCGGCAGAAGCGCGACGACCTGCAGGCGGCCATGCAGGCCCTGCGCGCCGCCGACCTCGGGCTGCCGCTGCGCTTCAACAACTTCCGCGACTGAGCCGGGCGGCGGCGCGGTCGGCGACACGGCCTCCTGCCGCTGGCGCGGCCGGCGGCGTAGACTCGGCCCCGCCGTGTCCGCCCCCGCCCGACCGCCCACCCGACCTCCCACCCGACCTCCGCCAGGCTTCCTGCTGGGCGCCGCCACCGCGGCCCACGCGGTGGAGGGCGGCGGCCCGCCCAGCGACTGGTCGATCTGGGAGCAGGTACCGGGCCGGGTGGCGGGCGGCGCCACCTCGCGCCGCGGCGCCGGCTGGTGGGAGCGCGCCGACGACGACTTCGTCATGGCGGCGCGGCTCAGCCTGACGGCGCTGCGCTTCTCGGTGGAGTGGAGCCGCGTCGAGCCGGACGAGGGGCGCTTCGACGAGGGCGCTGGCGCGCTACGCCGCCTGGGCCGAGCGGCTGCGCGGGCTCGGGCTGGAGCCGGTGGTCTGCCTGCTCCACGGCACGCTGCCGGCCTGGCTGGCCGCCCGGGGAGGCCTGGCGCGGCCCGACGCGGTGGCCCTCTTCACCCGCTACGCCGACCGGGTGGCGGCCGCGCTCTCCGACCGGGTCCGCTGGTGGCTGACGATGAGCGACCCGGTGGGCCTGGTG
>JADKCZ010000012.1 GCA_016718565.1 Anaeromyxobacter sp.
CACCACCAGCTCGGCCGAGGCCGCGGCTGAAGTCCTCAAGCGCCACCCGGTGCGCCACCGGCGGACCCACCGGCGTCTCGCGCCAGGGAAGTCGATGTTGACGATCCGCCCGCCCGCCGGAGGGGCGCCGGGCCAGCCGCCACAGGTAGGCCACGCCGTCCGGGAAGTGGTGGAAGGTGTCCACCACCAGCACCAGGTCGCAGCTGCCCGGCGGCAGGAGGCGGGTCGTCGGCCAGCCCGAGCACCGGGGTCACGGTGCGGCACGCCGGCGGCGGCCAGCCGCTCCTTCAGCTTGCCCAGCAGGGCCGGCTCGACGTCCACCGCGTAGACGCCGGTCGGGCCAGCGCCGCGGCCAGCCGGCGTGAAGTAAGCCGGGGCCGGCGCCGACGTCGCAGGCCACCTGCCCGGGGCCAGGCCCAGCGCCTTCACCACCTCGTCCGGCTTCTGCCAGGCGTCCCCCGCTTCGCGTCCAGCAGGCCGGCCGCGTAGGCCGTGAGGTCGGCCGGGTTGCCGTGCTGGCCGGCCGCGCCGTGCTTCGCCCCCGCCGGCCTGGCCCCCTGCATGCCGTGGCCGCCCTTCCCCTCCCGCTGCTGGTAGGTGGACAGGGGCTTGGGCGGCGCGGCGGTGGGGGCGGCCGCCGGGGCGGCGGCCAGCAGGAGGGCGAGGGCGAGCGAGGACATGTGGCGGTTACCCCTTCTTGGCGAAGTCCGCCATGAAGGCGGCCAGCTCGTCGAGCCAGGCCGGCTCGACGGCGTTGTAGATCGAGGCGCGGATGCCGCCCACCGAGCGGTGGCCCTTCAGGCCGACCATGCCCTTGGCCTTGGCCTCCTTGACGAAGCGCTCCTCGTCGGCCTCGCTGGGCAGGCGGAAGACCACGTTCATGACCGAGCGGCTCTCACGCTCCACCGGGCACCGGTAGAAGCCGGGGTGGCCGTCGATGGCGCCGTAGAGGACCGCCGCCTTCTTGCGGTTGCGCGCCTCCATGACGTCGAGGCCGCCCAGCCCCTTGAGCCAGGCCAGCACGTTGCGCACCATGTAGATGCCGAAGGTGGGCGGCGTGTTGTAGAGCGACTTGTTCTCGGCGGGCGTGCGGAGCTGGAAGATCTTGGGGAGGTCCTTGCGCCCCCCCTCGACGAGCGCCTTCGCCACCACCAGGACCACCACGCCCGACGGGCCGATGTTCTTCTGGGCGCCGGCGTAGATCAGGCCGAACGCGAGACGTCCACCTTCTTCCAGAGGAAGTCGGAGGACATGTCGGCCACCAGCGGCGCGCCGGTGGACGGGGTAGGGCGGGCCGCGTCCACGTCGAACTGCACGCCGTGGATGGTCTCGTTGGTGGTGACGTGCAGGTAGGCGGCGTCGGCTGCGCCCTTCACCTCACCGGCGGCCGGGGCCCGGACGTGGCTCTTCTCCTTGCCGGCGCCGGTGCCGGTGGTGCAGGCCACCTTGACCGCGCCGCCCAGCATGGCGGTGGGCCGCCTTGCCCTCGGAGAGGGCCTTCTCGCCCAGGCGCCGGTGATGACGTACTCGGCGGTCTGGCCCTTCTGCACCAGGTTCATCGGGAGCTGGGCGAAGAGCTGCGAGGCGCCGCCCTGCAGGAAGAGGACCTCGTGCGTGTCGGCACGCCCAGGAGCTCCTGAGGAGCCGCGATGGCCTCGTCGTGGACCGCCTCGTACTCCCTTGCCGCGGTGGCTGTGCTCCATCACCGACATGCCGGACTTCGCGAAGTCGAGGAACTCGTCGCGGGCGCGCTCGAGCGCGGGGAGGGGCAGGGCGGCCGGGCCGGCGTTGAAGTTCTTCACGCGGTTCATGAGGGCCTCAGGTTCGGGTGGAAGGGGGCGCATTCTCGCAGAATCGGGGGCCCGGCTCCAGGGTGGAACCCGGTCCTGTCCGGAGCCATTCCGCCTGCGCCCAGGCCACTTCGTCGCAGCCCTCCGCGCGCTGGCCCGCCCCCCGCGGGGACGCGGGGGGGGGCGGCCCTGCCCGGCGACCGCGCCGGCGGTGGCTCCTGAGCGTTCCACCTCGCGCCGAAGGTCGCCCGACCCCCCGCCATCCGCCCCGCCGCAGCGCGCTCTACATGCCTGGCCAGAACGCCCGCGCTGGAGAAGGCGCGCGGCCTCGACGCCGACGTCCTGCTCCTCGACCTGGAGGACGCGGTGGCCCCGGCCGCCAAGGGCGAGGCGCGCCGGCTGGTGGTGGAGGCGCTGCGGACCGGGGGCTACGGCCACCGCGAGCTGGTGGTGCGGGTGAACGGGCGCGGCACGCCGTGGGAGGTGGACGACCTCGCGGCCGTGGCCACCTCGGGCGCCGACGCCGTCCTCCTGCCCAAGGTGGAGGATCCCGCCGCGGTGCGCGAGGTCGAGGCGGCCCTGGCGCGGCTGGGCGCGCCGGCGTCGCTGCGGCTGTGGGCCATGATCGAGACGCCGCGAGGCGCGTGCGGGCGGCCGAGGTGGCCGCCGCCACCCGCGGCTGGCCTGCCTGGCGGCCGGCACCAGCGATCTGGTGAAGGACCTGGGGGCGCGCACACCGCCGGCCGCGCCGAGGTGCTCACCGCGCTCTCGTTGATCGTGCTCTCGGCGCGGGCCCACGGCCTCGGCTGCCTCGACGGGGTCCACCTCGACCTGACCGACGAGGCCGGCTTCGAGGCCGCCTGCCTGCAGGGGCGCGACCTGGGGTTCGACGGGAAGACCCTCATCCACCCCAAGACCCTGGCGGTGGCCAACCGGACCTTCGGCCCCTCACCCGCCGAGCCGACGCGGCCCGCCGCATCATGGTGGCCCACGCCGAGGCGGAGTCCTTCGGGCAGGGCGTGGTGGTGGTGGACGGCCGGCTGGTGGAGGCGCTGCACGTGGACGGGGCGCGCCGGCTGCTGGCGCTGGCCGAGGCGCTGGGGTCGCGGGGTCGGGCTCCAGGCTCGGAGTAGTTGCCGGATGACCTCCGTGCTCGGGGTCGTCGCGGTGCCGATGGAGTCGAGCGGCAACCAGAGCCCCGACCAGAGCCGCCCCTCGTTGAACAGGCCGGCCGCGACGGGTTTGGCGACGGTGTATGCAGCGATGGCGACGACGCCCCTGGGTGCCCCCAGCACCAAGGCCCTGTACCTGCCGGGTGCCCGGGCACGCTGCCGGCCTCGGTACAAGGATGGCCAGTCGTCGAACCACCCGTGCACTCATCCTGGCTTCCTTGGTCAGGGCCTCCAGAAGGCAGCCACGAACATCAGGACGAGCCCCACGACGAGCCAGATCCTCATGAGTAGTCCCGCACGGACGCCCCAGATCTGCTCGCCTATCCAGGAGTTCCTGTCGAGGAGCACGCTGAGGTAGCGAGCCCCCTCCCTTCGAGACACCTTGAGCGCTGCCGCCCATGCGAGGGCCGCCATACCCCACACCGATGCCAGAGCTACCGCGACGATCAACGTGCCGGACATGGCCAGGCCCTCCTGGACCGGCTCCCGGCCGATGCCTGCGCTGGTCGGGTCCGGGCCGTCGCCGTCTGGGCGCTCGACCGCCTCCACCGCTCCATGGTGAGCGCCATCCAGACCGTGCAGGAGCTCGACCGGCTCGGCGTCCGGGTCCTCTCTGCATGCGAGAGCTGGCTCGACACCGACAGCCCGGTGCGGCCCCTGCTGGTCGCCATCTTCAGCTGGGTTGCCGGGCAGGGGCGGACCCGGCTCATCGAGCGGACCAAGGCCGGCATGGCCAGGGCGAGGACCGAGGGGAAGAAGATCGGCAGGCCCCGGACTTCACCGTTGAAGCTGGCGGCAGTCGCCGCCGACTTGGAGGCGGGGATGTCGCGGCGTGCCGCAGCCTGGAAGCGTGGCATCCCCGAGGCCACCCTGCGCGCCAACCTGCGTGCGCAGAATCGGCCCCCTCGTTGAAGTGCCGGGAACAGCAAGCCAGCAGGAGCCTACCTGGCTGCGCAGGAACCGGACCCTTTTGGTCCCCCGCTACTGGCAGAACAGGCCCTCGGAGATGAGCCACTTCCCATCCCGGAGCGTGAACCCAATGTAGAGCGTGCCCATGCTCTTGGCGAACTCGGCACTGCGGTGGTCGGCCGACTGGTTGCTGATGATAGGGGTGGTGGCATCCATCATGCTCCGGGCTGACGGCCCACTGCCCTCGCCACCCCCGAACAGCCACGGCCGAAGGCGTCCATCGGGGCGCCTCACGAGCGCGTCGTACTCGCGGCGCCCGTACAGGAAGTCTCCGCACATCACGCCGCCAGGACTCAAGAGGCGCTCCAACCGCTCCGCGTCCTGCGCAGTCAGCGCCTGCTGTAGCTGCTCCAGCTCCCTGACCAGTGGTGCGGCCCCCTGGTCGGCGTGGCCCGGAGCGGCGAAGTCGCCAGGCGACGGGCGGTCTGGCGTCCGCACCGACATGGCTGCTCGGTCCGGATCCTCGGCCTTGCATGCAGCGGCGGCCGAGACACACCCAATGGCAACCAGGGAAGCGAAGCCACGGCGAAGTGAGTTCATCGTCTTCTCCTACGGCGACGGCCTGAAGAATGCGTCTCGGGACAGCTCGAACAGCCACTGCCGGCGCTATGGTCGGCAGTGCGCTAAGAGTTGGGGGCCCTGCGGGCATGGCGCTGGGTGCGCTCTTGGGCGGGATGGCCGGAATGGCCGGGACTGCGGTGACGGAAGTGATGAACAATCTCGATAAGAACGGCGGAAACCTCCAGCAAGCCATTCGGGGAGTCAATGTGAGGAAGGTCCTCGTGGCGGGCGCCATGGGGGCACTGGCGGCCTCTGTGCCCGCGTTCATGCCGGGAACGAGCGGGACGGTCCAGGCGCTACGCTTAGTGAATGGGGCAACTGCGTCGGTTGCTGCAGGTATCGCACAAGGAGCGCTCACCAGAAAGCCGCGGAGAGCCAAGGGAAGACAACGGATGGGAGCAATGTGGTCTCGGAGGAGGCATTTCATCTTCCTGAGCACTGGATACTGCCAATGACAAGTCAGCCGTGCGCCAATCCTTCGACAATTGGCCCAGTGTTGGTGATACTGTTGACGGGATTCGCTGGTATTGGTGCCGGGATAAGGCTCATTGTGTCTCTTCGAAGAGCCCACGACCCAGTCCTGTTCAAGATTCCTCGCAACACCAGGGCGCTAGCTGCAGGCATGAGCCTGTTCTGTGGCTGCATTCTCGTCACAATCTTCACCTGGTACTTGATCCTGCTGCCTAACTGCGGATGAATGGTGCATGGGCCGGAGCCCCGGAGCCCGTTCCAGCGGTCCGCCGATCGTCTGAAGGTCTGGGATCGGCCTGACCGCACGAGGGGCGCGAGGCAGGCGGGCGGTGCGGTACCTGCACCTGGAGTGCATCGGCTCGCTCGACCCTCCGAGGCCCATCTCGAAGACCGTGGTCCCGCCCAACCGGATCGTGCCGCACCCCACCCGCCCGGCATGGACACGCCTTCCCCCTTTCCCTAGTATCACCGGCCTCATGCGAGGCATCCGAGGGGCCACCCAGGTGGCCGAGAACACCCGGGAGGCGATCGAGGAGGCGGTGGTGGAGCTCTGTGAGGAGCTGACCCGGCGCAACCACCTCGACCCCGAGGAGATCACCTGGGCCATCTTCACCGTCACCCATGACCTCGACGCCGACTTTCCGGCTCGCGGGGCCCGGGTGCAGGGCTGGCACCAGGTGCCCATGATCTGCTCCCAGGAGATCCCGGTGCCGGGCTCCATGCCGCGCATCATCCGGGTGCTGCTCCACTCGGTGGCCCGCGGCGCGCCGCATCACGTCTACCTGCGCGGCGCCCAGGCGCTCCGCCCCGACCTGCACCACGGGGTGCCCTTCCAGCAGCCGAAGGCCAGGGGCGCCACCCGGGCCGCCGCGGCCGCCCGGGGCACGACGAAGGCCAGGGCGGCGTCGAAGGCCAGGACTCCCGCGCAGACCAAGCCACCGACGAAGACCCGGGCCCCGGCGCCGCCCTCGGCACGCCCGGCCGGCCGCACCCGCAGGGCCGGGAAGTGACCGGCCTGCCGCGCCGGCTCGGCCTGGTGGGGCTCGGCCTGATGGGCGGGGCGCTGGCCCGCGCCGTGCGCGCCGCCGACCCGTCCGTCCGCCTCGTGGCGGTGGAGCCCGCCGAGGCCGCCCGCGCCGCGGCCCTGGCCGAGGGCGTGGTCGACGAGGCCCACGCCGCCCCCGGGCCGGCCCTGGGCGCCTGCGACCTCGCGGTGCTCTGCACCCCGGTGGCGGCCATCGAGGCGCTGCTCGGGCCGGTGTCCCAGCTCCTGCCGGACGGCGCGGTCCTCACCGACGTGGGCGGCGCCAAGGAGGCCATCGTGGCCCTGGCCCGCACCCAGGTCCGCCCCGGCGTCCACTTCGTCGGGGCCCACCCCATGTTCGGCGGCCACGGCGGCTTCGCCGGCTCGGCCGCGGCGGCCCAGCGCCGCTGGCGCGGCGGGCGGGTGGCGCTGGTCACCGACGGCGACCCGGCGGCGGTGGAGCGGGTGGCCGCGCTGCACCTGGCGCTCGGCGCCACCGTGATCCGCTGCAGCGCGGCCGAGCACGACGCCGCGGTGGCCATGGTCTCGCACCTGCCCTACCTGGTGGCCAGCGCCCTGGCGGCCGCGGCTGAGGAGGCCGGCCCGCTGGCCCGCGCGCTGGCCGGCCAGGGGCTCAAGGACACCACGCGCCTGGCCGAGTTCCCCTTCGACATCCAGGGCGAGGTCTCCCGCCGCAACGCCCGCCTGCCCGAGGCGGCCGAGCGGCTGCAGCGCCACCTCACCGCCATCCTCTCCGCCATCGCCACCTCCCCCGAGGCAGCGCGCACGGCGCTCGAGCAGGCGCGCCACGCGCGCGAGGCTCTTCTGACCGCGCCACGCCACGGCCCCGCCCGACGGACCGCTCACCTGCCACCGCACGGGCCGCTCCAGGGCGACCTCACGGTGCCCGGCGACAAGTCCATCTCCCACCGCGCCATCCTGTTCGGCGCGCTGGCCGAGGGCGAGACCGCGTCACCGGCATCCTCGACGCCGAGGACGTCCACTCCACCCGCAAGGCCGTGACCAGGCTCGGCGCCACCGTCCGCGAGGAGGGGGCCGAGGTGATCGTCACCCCGGCCGCCACGCTGGTGGAGCCGGACGACGTCATCGACTGCGGCAACTCCGGCACCTCGCTCAGGCTGCTGGCCGGCGTCCTGGCCGGCCTGCCCAGGCTATCGGTCCTGACCGGCGACGCCTCGCTGCGCCGCCGGCCAGGTGCGCCGGGTGGTCGAGCCCCTGCGCCGCATGGGCGCGGACCTGACGGCCCGCGACGGCGACCGGGTGCCGCCGCTGGTCATCCGCGGGCGGCAGCTCACCGGCACCCACCACGACCAAGGTGGCCAGCGCCCAGGTGAAGAGCGCCATCCTGCTGGCCGGCCTGTCGGCCCAGGGCGAGACCAGCGTCACCGAGCCGGAGCGTTCGCGCGACCACCGAGCGGCTGCTGCGCGGCATGGGCGTGCCGCTCACGGTGGACGGCCTGACCGTGACGGTGCGCCCGGCGCGCCCGCGCGGCACCCGGGTGGACGTGCCGGGCGACATCTCCTCGGCCGCCTTCTTCCTGTGCGCCGCCGGCCTGCCCGGCTCGGCGGTGACGGTGCGGAACATGGGCACCAACCCCACCCGCACCGGCCTGCTCGACGTGCTGCGCGCCATGGGGCCGACCTCACCGTGGCCAACGAGCGCGAGGTGGCCGGCGAGCCGCGCGCCGACGTGACGGTGCGGGCCGCGCCGCTGCGCGCCACCGAGATCGGCGGGCCGCTCATCCCCCGGCTCATCGACGAGCTGCCGGTGCTGATGGTGCTGGCCACCCAGGCCAGCGGGCGCACCGTCATCCGCGACGCCAGGGAGCTTCCGGGTCAAGGAGTCGGACCGCCTGGCCGCCATGGGCGAGACCCTGGCCGCGGCCGGCGCCAGGCTGGAGCTCTTCGAGGACGGCTGCGCCATCGAGGGGGCCGACCCGGCTCGGGCCGGTGACGGTGAAGACCCGGCTCGACCACCGCATCGCCATGTCGATGGCGGTGGCCCAGCCCTCTTCGCCAGCGCGCCGGTGGTGCTCGACGAGGTGGCCTGCGTGGCCACCAGCTTCCCCCTCCTTCTTCTCGCTGCTGGACGGGCTGTGCCAGGCGCGCCGGTGACCCAAAGGGTGATCGGCGGCGGACCGCGCTCTACGGCCTGGTGGGCTGGCCGGTGGGGGCACAGCCTCTCGCCGCTCATGCAGAACGCCGCCTTCGCCGCCCTGGAGTTGGACGCCGTCACCTGGCGCTGCCGCTGGCGCCGAGCGGCTCCTCGAGGGGCTGGGCGGGGCCCACGCGCTCGGCTTCCGCGGGCTCAACGTCACCATCCCGCACAAGGAGGGGCGGCCGCCGCTTGCGTCCGGCTCGACAGGTGGCCGCCGCGGTGGGCGCCGCCAATGCTGCGCCACGCGCCCGACGGGTGGGAGGGGCCACACACCGACGCCACCGCGCTGCTGGAGCTGCTGCGCGAGGCCGGCGTGGCGTCGGGCGCCCGGGTGCTTTGCTGGTGGGGGCCGGCGGCGCGGCGCGGGCGCCGGCGCCTGAGCGGCGCTCCGGCTGGCCGGCGGGGTGCGGGTGGTGGCGCGCCGGGCCGAGCAGGCGGCGCGGCTGTGCCAGGCCACAACCCCCCTCGGCCTCGCCGGGCGGCGCCTGAACCGTGCCGGTGGCCTGGGGGCGCTGGCCGCCGGGCCACGCACGCCAGCGTGATCCTGAACGGCACCAGCGTGGGGCTGGCCGGCCCGACGACCGGCTGCCCGGGGTGACCTTCGGGGC
>JADKCZ010000013.1 GCA_016718565.1 Anaeromyxobacter sp.
CTGCCGGGGCCGATGGGGTGCACCGCCAGCCAGGTGAGCGAGAAGAGCAGCGACCGCTCGCGCCGCAGGCTGAGGTCGTAGGCCCGCCGGACCCGCTCCCCCTCGGCGGTCACCTCGTCGAGCAGCAGCGCCACGTTGAGCTGGGCCTCCACGATCTGGTTGCCCCGCTCGTTGGCCACCCGGAAGAGGAGCGCCGGCTGCCCGTCGAAGCGGGTCACCACCGCCACCCGGCTCCACAGCACCCGGGCGGTGGGCCGGGCGAACTTGGCGAAGACCAGGCCGGTGGAGAGCGCGGTGCCGGCCAGGCCGATCATCACCTGGATGACCGAGACCAGGTTGGCGGCGGTGCTGCGGGGCAGCATGTGGCCGTAGCCGATGGTGGCCATGGTCTGGAAGGAGAAGAAGAAGGCGTCCTCGAAGGACTCGAGCCGGGCGTGCTCGATGGCCCCGTCCCCGAGCGCCAGGTAGAGGAGCGCGAAGGCGGCGATCACCAGGACGTAGCTGGCCCCCATGGTGGCGAAGAGGCGCAGCCAGCTCCAGGTGATGAGCGAGTGGTAGAGGTCGTCCACCGGGGCGCGGCGCAGGCCCACCGCCAGCACCTCCTGGCCGGCGCCGGTGCGCCCCTCCATCAGCCGCGGCCGCCCGGGCCCGCCGCGGCTCACTTCTTCTCCAGGCCGAAGTGGGCCGGCGACAGCCCCTTCCAGGCGCAGTACTCCAGCAGCTCGCGCTTCAGCAGGCCCCAGGTGAGGGCCAGCATGAGGGCGTCATCGGTGAAGCCGAGCGGCCCGAGGAAGTCGGGGATGAGGTCCAGCGGCGAGACCACGTAGAGCGCCGCCGCGGCCAGGGCGGCGATGGCCTTCCAGGGCGCGTGGTACTGGCCCTTGACGGTGTCGCGCAGCACCAGCCAGAGCAGCCGGAGCTTGGCCAGCAGCCCGGCCGGCGCGCCGCGGGCCCACCAGGGCGGGCTGGCCAGGTAGCGCCCGGCCCGCGCGGCGGCGTCGGCCACCCGGGAGGGCGTCACGTCCTCCGCGTCGCGCGACAGCTCCCTGGCCGCCGCCTCCCGGCAGGAGAGGCAGGCGGCGTTGCTGCCGCCGGGGCGGCCGCAGGCGGGGCAGGGCTTCGGGGACATCGGGCTCCGGAGTGTACCTTCGGACCGGCGGGGGTGCGTAGTCCTGGCGGGTCGAGACCCCGGTCACCGCCCGGCCCAGGCCGTCTCTCGGCAGGGTTTCCGCGGCCCTCGCGGTTGAGCCTCCCTCTCCCCTCCGGGGAGAGGGCCGGGGTGAGGGGCTCACCGGGCCAAGCGTGCCCTCGCCGATCCATCGGACGGCGCCGCCCGGACAGCGCGGCCGTGGTCCGGCCCGCAGTCTGCTGGAGCCAGGGTGCAGCGACCGACCACCTTTCGTGCTGCCCCAGGACGCACGGTACGGTAACTTCAAGTCTCACAACACCTCGACATACGGAGCGAAGCCTCCCCGTGGGGCCGTCCCTCCTCGGGCAAGGAATCGGTGATGCGCTGGCCAGCCCTGTGCTTGACGACAGTCGGACTGATGCTCCCCGTCTTGGCTCTGGGCGTGGACCCCGCCCAGCCAGGCGACGCAAGGCGTCGGCCGCCGGCGCTTCGAATGGCTGCCGGCACGCACATCAGCTTCGGCTCCATCACCCTACCGTCGGGACATGTCTACACGCTGCTCCACCTTGGGGCTCTCCAGATTGAAGGCGAGAAGGACAGGTTCCTGGGGCTCATGTACCTGAGCGAGACGGACGATCCGGCAGTTCTCCGCGATGCGGCGCAAGAGCTCTTCGAAGCGATGCAGTGGGTGCCGGAACGGGCCGGCGCCGACGCCTACGTGGTCTTCGCCTACCTCCTCCTCGCGAGAGACCAGGTCACGAAGCTGGACGACATCATGCCGTACGAGGTCCGCTTCAAGCGCACGGCCAGCGGTCCGTGGAACCGGGAAATTCCCAGTGGTCAGGTCCCGAACAGTCCCAAGGCCTGTGGGACTTGCCGGCCGCCCATGAGTGACAAGGAGGGAGTTGCCGCCGCGCGCAAGGCCGGCCTGCTCTGGCTGGGCCAGGTGATGCAGGGGAACTCCGATGAAGCTGTTCGCGCCATCGCAGCGCCAGGCAGGAGCCAGCTGACCCCTGAGAAGCTCGTCGACCTGTCCAGGCAACTGCGGGATGGCCTGGGCAGGATCGTCGAGAGAAGCGAACTGTCGGTTGTAGAGCTGCGGCAGGTTCCAGCCATGCCACCTGGGAAGTACGTGGAGCTCACTTGGCGAACCAACAGCGCGAAAGTAGGGGATCTGATCGAGCGCCTGACGATGTCTCTCGACGACGACGACCGATGGCGAGTCGTCGGCTACAGCATTCGTTAGCGCCTTGGGCGCCCTTCCAGGGCCGAGCTGGGCGAGTAGGAGGTCAGTGCTGCGCTCGCAGTTCCAGCAGGAACGCACCTGGCCTCATGGCCCGGATGCCCGCCAGCCCGGCAACCTCGAGCAGGTGGCGGTCCAAGGTCACCACGAAGGTCGCCCTGCCCGCCAAGGCTGCCGCCACCACCATGTCGTGCGTGTGAACTCGGTCCCGTTCGACCTACCGAGACTTCGTGCCGCAGGCCCAGCGAGCGCCCGGACGGAGCAGTTCACACGTGTGAAGCGATATCGCTTCGGGTCCCCTACCCGCCCTAGACCGGCGGAAGCGAACGCTCCCGCAGCGCGAAGTCTCGGCTGGGGGCCACCGCCGCCAGGAGCTCGAAGAGCTTCTCGACCGAGGGGACGCTCCGCCCCTGTTCGTAGCGCGCGTAGGCGGTCTTGGACCGAGCCCCCAGGCGCCTCGCCACCTCGGACAGCGAGAGCCCATGCTTCTCCCGCTGCCGCCGGAGCATCACCGCGACGAGCGCAGCGGTGTCCGGCGTCCCGACCTCGAGGTCGGCGCCTTCGCCATGGAAGACCTCCACCTCGAACCCGGCCTTGCCGGCCATGGTCTCGATCAGGTCCGCCAGCATGCGGAGGGCCTCGGCGCGGCTCCGGCCCTGCGTCAGGGCGTCCAGCATCGGCACCTCCGCCAACCAGTGTCGGCCCTCCCTCCAGACTCGGCCCGCCAGGCGCATCACTCGCTCCCTTGCTTGGAGGCTGCCTTGGCCAGGATTCGGCGAGCCAGCAGTTCGCTCACCTCGGCGTGGCGCGGGACGTACTCGAGCCGCTCACCGTCCGTCCAGACGTCGTGGTTCCCCCCGTGCCGCAGGAGGGTCCAGCCGAGTTCCCTGAGGCGGCGCTCCAGCTCACGCCGCCTCACTTGTCCCACCGTACACAGATACGTGTCCGACGGACAAGTCGGTCTTCCGCTCCATGCCCGACGGTGGCCCGCATCCCCCGGGCCACTGCAGGCCCCGTTCCAGTGAACCACTTCGAGGCCTTGGCGGATTTCCGGCGGCGTTGGTCCGCGCCGCGGCCGGTGCGGACGCGCGGCGGAACTCTGGGCCGGGGTCAGCGCGGCCCATCGAGGGCCGAGAGCCCCTCGGGGTAGGGCGCCCGCACCAGCCCACGCTCGGTGATGAGCGCGGTGACCAGCGACGCCGGGGTCACGTCGAAGGCGGGGTAGCGGGCCGGCACGCCCACCGGGGCGATGCGCTGGCCGCCGATGACCAGCACCTCGTCGGCGCCGCGCTCCTCGATGGGGATGGCGTCGCCGTCCGGGGTGGCGCGGTCCACCGTGGACCACGGGGCCGCCACGTAGAAGGGCAGGTGGTGGTGCGCCGCCAGCACGGCCAGCGAGTAGGTGCCGATCTTGTTGGCCACGTCGCCGTTGGCGGCCACGCGGTCGGCCCCCACCACCACGCAGGAGATCTCGCCGCGCGACATGAGCCAGCCGGCCATGCCGTCGGTGAGCACCGTCACCGGGATGCCGTCGCGGTGCAGCTCCCAGGCGGTCAGGCGCGCCCCCTGGAAGAAGGGCCGGGTCTCGTCGGCCAGCACCCGCACCCGGTTGCCGGCCTCCACCGCGGCGCGCACCACGCCGAGCGCGGTGCCGTAGCCGGCGGTGGCCAGCGCCCCGGCGTTGCAGTGGGTCAGGACGGTGGCGCCCGGCGGCAGGAGCGGCGCGCCCAGCGCCCCCAGGCGGCGGCAGGCGGCCTCGTCCTCGTCGCGGATGGCGTGGGCCTCGGCCAGCACCTCGGCGGCGCCGAGCCCGATGCGCCGGCCGATGCGCCGCACCGCCCACTCCAGGTTCACCGCGGTGGGCCGGGCGTGGGCCAGGGTCTCGGAGGCCTCGCGCAGCCGCTGCACGGTGGCGCCGCGCCGGGCCTCCACCGCCACGCCGTAGGCCGCCGCCACCCCGATGGCCGGGGCGCCGCGCACCGCCAGGGTGCGGATGGCGTCGGCCACCTGGTCGGCGCTGGAGAGCTCCAGCCAGGTCTCCTCGCCGGGCAGGCGGCGCTGGTCGAGCAGCCGCACCAGGTCGCGCCCCTCGTCGTAGAGGACGGGGCGCAGCGGCTCGCGGGTGGTCATGTCGGGGGGTCCTTGGGTGGGCCGAGCCGGCCCGCGGCGCGCAGGGCGAAGTAGCCGGCGGCGGCGCCGGTGATCAGGGCGGCGGGGCTCCGCTCCAGCGCCAGCACCAGCGTGACCACCGCGGAGCCCACCGCGGCGGCCAGCAGGAAGCCGCGGCTCGGCCCGCCCGCCGAGCCCGCCCCGGCGGCGCCGGCGCCCCACCCGGCCCAGGCCATCAGTGGCCCCCCAGCTTCTTCTTGAGGAGGGCGTTCACCACCGCCGGGTTCCCCTGGCCCTTCAGGGCCTTCATGATCTGGCCCACGAAGAAGCCGGTCAGGTCCTTCTTGCCGCTGCGGTGGCGCTCCACCTCGGCGGGCGCGGCGGCCAGCACCTGGTCCACCACCGCCTCGATGGCGCCGCTGTCGGAGACCTGGGCCAGGCCGCGCGCCTGCGCCGTGGCGGCCGGCGCGGCGCCGCTGCGGAAGGCCTCCTCCACCACCACCTTGGCCCCGGCGCCGTTGATGGCGCCGCGCTCCAGGAGCGCCAGCGCCTCGGCCAGGTGGGCCGGGGTGAGCTTCCAGGCGGCCGGCCCGAGGCCGGTCTCGTTGACCAGGCGGGCCACCTCGCCGTTGAGCCAGTTGGCGGCCTTGCGGGCCGCCTCGGGCGCGCCGCCCAGGGCGGCCACGGTGGCGTCGAAGAAGTCGGCGGTGGCCCGGTCGCCCGCCAGCAGGGCGGCGTCGGAGGCCGGCAACCCCAGGGCCTGGGCGTAGCGGGCGGCCCGGGCGCGCGGCAGCTCCGGCAGGGCGGCCCGCAGCCGCGCCACCAGCGCGGGCGCCACCAGCACCGGCTGCAGGTCCGGCTCCGGGAAGTACCGGTAGTCGTGCGCGTCCTCCTTGGAGCGCATCGAGCGGGTCTCGCCGCGGGCCGGGTCGAAGAGCCGGGTCTCCTGCACCACCGGCCGGCCGGCCTCCACCAGCTCCACCTGCCGGCGCACCTCGTACTCCACCGCCTGCTTGAGGAAGCGGAAGGAGTTCATGTTCTTGATCTCGGCGCGGGTGCCGTACTGGGTGGCCCCGTGGCGCATCACCGAGACGTTGGCGTCGCAGCGGAAGGAGCCCTCCTCCAGGTTGCCGTCGTTGACGCCCAGCGTGAGCAGGATGGCGCGGAGCGCCTTCAGGTACTCGACCGCCTCGTCGGCGCTGCGCAGGTCCGGCTCGGAGACGATCTCCAGGAGCGGCACGCCGGCGCGGTTGAGGTCCACGCCGGAGGCGCCGTCGGCGGCCACGTCGTGCAGGTTCTTGCCGGCGTCCTCCTCCATGTGGATGCGGGTGAGCCGCACGTGCTTCTCCACGCCGTCCACCGTGAAGGTGAGCCCGCCGCCCTGGCAGATGGGGGCCTCGTACTGCGAGACCTGGTAGCCCTTGGGCAGGTCCGGGTAGAAGTAGTTCTTGCGGGCGAAGACGGAGCGCTCCTGGATGGCGCAGCCCAGCGCCAGGCCGGTCAGGACGGCGTCCTCCACCACCTGGCGGTTGAGCGCCGGCAGCACGCCGGGGAGGCCCAGGCAGACCGGGCAGACGTGGGTGTTCGGCGCCCCGCCGAAGGTGGTGGGGCAGCCGCAGAAGATCTTGGTCCGGGTCAGCAGCTGGGCGTGGACCTCCAGCCCGAGCACCACCTGGAAGTCGGAGACCGGCATCAGCGCGCCCTCCCGGGCGTGGCGGGCGCCAGCCCGGGGCGCAGGCTCCGCCAGCGGTGGTCGCTCGGGTAGAGCAGCAGCAGCGCCAGCAGGTCCACGCCGAAGACCCCGATGAGCCTGGGGTCACCGGTGACGATCCAGGTCACCAGCGGGAAGAGCGCGGCCGACTCGCAGAGCAGCCAGGCCACCATCAGGCGGGTGAAGGCGGTGGCCTCGCGGCCGGCCCGCAGCGAGCCGAGGCGCGGCGGCAGGGTGCGCGACAGGGTCAGGTTGAGCACCGAGATGGCGATGGCCAGCCAGAAGAGCAGCGAGGTGGTGGACGGGTTGGCCGACCCCCAGCGCGTCGCGTCGGCCAGCGCCAGGAAGAAGAAGGGCAGCACCAGCATGCTGGCCCAGACGAAGGTGGCGGCGCGCCGGGTCACGGGGGGCCGGCCCCGTCCAGCGCGGCCGGCGCCGGGGCCGGACCCAGCTCGCGCTCCAGGGCCCGGGCGGCGGTGAGCAGGCCGGCCTCGTCGAAGGGGCGGCCCACCAGCTGCAGCCCCACCGGCAGGCCGCCGGTGAGCCCGCACGGCACCGACAGCCCGGGCAGCGCCGCCAGGTTGCAGGTGATGGTGAAGATGTCGGCCAGGTACATCTGCAGCGGATCGCCGGTCTTCTCGCCCAGCCGGAAGGCGGGGCCCGGCGCCACCGGCCCGGCCACCACGTCGCAGCGCTGGAAGGCCGCGTCGAAGTCGCGCCGGATGAGGGTGCGGACCTTCTGGGCGCGCAGGTAGTACGCGTCGTAGTAGCCGGCCGAGAGGGCGTAGGTGCCCAGCATGATGCGGCGCTTGGGCTCGGCCCCGAACCCCTGGGCCCGCGACTCCTCGTACAGCTCCTTGAGGCCGCGCACCCCGGCGGCCCGGTGGCCGAAGCGGACGCCGTCGTAGCGGGCCAGGTTGGAGGAGGCCTCGGCGGTGGCGATGAGGTAGTAGGCCCCGATGCCGTAGCGCGAGTGCGGCAGCGAGATGTCCACCAGGGTGGCACCCAGCCGCTGGTAGGTGGCCAGCGCCCGGCGCACCTGCGCCTCCACGCCCGGCTCGAGCCCGCCCTGGAACCACTCGGCCGGCACGCCGACGCGCAGGCCGCGGGCCCCGCGCTCCAGGCCGCCCAGGTAGTCGTCCACCGGGCGCGAGGAGCAGGTCTGGTCGGCCGGGTCGCGGCCGGCGATGGCCTGCAGCAGGGCCGCCGCGTCCCACACCTCGCGGCCGAGCGGCCCGGGCTGGTCGAGCGAGCTGGCGAAGGCGATGACGCCGGAGCGGCTGACGCGGCCGTAGGTGGGCTTGAGGCCCACCACGCCGCAGAAGGAGGCGGGCAGGCGGATCGAGCCGCCGGTGTCGGTGCCCAGCGTGCCGTAGACCTGCCGGGCCGCCAGCGCGGCGGCGCTGCCGCCCGACGAGCCGCCCGGGGTGCGGGCCAGGTCCCACGGGTTGCGGCAGGGCTTGAACGCCGAGTTCTCGTTGGACGAGCCCATGGCGAACTCGTCCAGGTTGAGCTTGCCGAGCAGCACCGCGCCGGCGGCGCGCAGGCGGGCCACCGCGGTGCCGTCCACCGGCGGCACGAAGCCTTCCAGGATGCGGGAGCCGGCGGTGGTGGGGATGCCGGCCGTCAGGTAGAGGTCCTTGAGCGCCACCGGGATGCCGTCGAGCGGCCCGAGCCGGGCCCCCGCGGCGGCGCGGGCGTCGGCCGCGGCGGCGGCGGCCAGCGCCACCTCGGCGGTCACGGTCAGGAAGGCCCCGACCCGCCCGTCGGTGGCGGCGATGCGGGCCAGGCAGGCCTCGGTGAGCTGGCGCGAGGAGGTGCTGCGGCGCTCCAGCCGCTCGCTGGCCTGGCGCAGCGAGAGGCCGGTGAGCTCGTCGTCGGCGGTCACTCGATGATCCTCGGCACCTTGAAGCAGGTGTCCTGGCGCGCCGGCGCGTTGGCCAGGGCCTGGGCCGGCGTCAGGCCGGGCAGCACCTGATCCTCCCGCAGCGGCGCGGCGTCGCCGGCCGCCAGGGCGTGGGTCATGGGCTCGACGCCGGAGACGTCCAGCTCGCCCAGCTGGGCCACGTGGTCCAGGATGGCCGAGAGCTGTCCGCCGAAGGCCGCCTCCTCCTCCGGCGTCAGCCGGAGGCGGGCCAGCCGGGCGATCTTCCGGACGTCGTCGAGCGAGAGGGCCATCGGGCGCAGGCCGGTCGCTAGTCGGCGGCCGGCTTGAACCAGTTGAGGACCGCGCCCATGACGCCGCTCTTCTCCCGCTTGACGATGGACTCGAGCTCGCCCTCGTCGAGGAAGATGCCCTTGCAGGCGAAGCAGACCTCGACGTCGTGCTGGTTGTACTTCACCACCTGCATCTCGAGGCCGCACTTGGGGCAGCGCAGCCAGTGGAGCGCCTTGAGGCGGGCCAGCTCGGCCGCCTGGGTCTCCTTCTTGGCCTGGAGCGCGATCTTCCGCTTCTTCTCGGCGTCCTCGCGGACGAAGTACTCGTCCTCGGTGTTCGACGGCTTTCCGGGCGTTCCGCGGTCAGACATGGTCACTCCTTGAGTTGGCTGATGGCGTAGCGGGCGACGGCGGCCTCTTCGCCGCCAGGGTGGACGGCCAGGTACCGCTCGAAGAGCGCCAGGGCCTCGGCCTTCTTGCCCTGTGCGCGGTAGGTCTCGGCGAGCCCCATCATGGCGTCCGGATGCTCCAGATCTAGCTGCAGCGCCCGCTGGAGGCTCGCCTCTGCGGGAGCGTACTGGCCGAGTTCGAAATAGCACAGACCCCGCCCGGTCAGGGCCCCCAGGTTGTCGGGCGCCAGCGCCAGGGCCCGCCAGTAGAGGTCGAGCGCCTTCTCGACCTCGCCCTTGTCGCGGAGCTTGCCGGCCTGGGCCACGAGGGAGGCGGCGGTGGCGGGCTTCGGGGCGGGGGGCTTGGTGGCGGTCGGGGTCGGGGTCGGGGTCGGGGTCGGGGTCGCGGTCGGGGGTGGGGTCGCGGTCGCGGTCGCGGTCGGGGGTGGGGTCGCGGTCGGGGTCGCGGGCGGGGTCGCGGTCGCAGGCGGGGGCGCGGTCGGGGTCGCTGCCGGCTCCTCGGCGGCCAGCGGCGGCGCCACCGGCTCGGGTGCCTTCTCCGTCTCGGTCGGCGCCACCGGCGGCGGCAGCGGAGCCGACGCCGGCACCGGCGCTGGAGCCGTCACAGGGGCGGGCGCGGGCGGCGGAGCGGTCTGCGAGGTGAGCGTCGGGACGAAGACGTAGGCGGCGGCGGCGGCGGTGACGAGCAGCAGGGCGGCCACCACCAGCTTGCTCCGGCTACCCTGCCGGCCGCGGACGGCCGCCAGCTCCTCCGGGCCGAGCTCGGCGGTCAGCAGCGCCTCGTCGCGCGCGGCCGGGGGCGGGCGCGGCCGGGGCGGCGCAGCGGCGGGCGGCGGGGGCCGCGCGGGTTCGGGCGGCGACGCGGCCACGGTGAGGGCCGCGTCGGCCTGCGGCGACGCGTCCGGGAGCGGCAGGAAGGGCGTGGGCGGATAGAAGTCCGTGCTGCCGGCCCGCGCCGGGTGCGGGGCCGGGGCCGGGGCCGGGTGCGGGGCCGGGGCCGGGGCCGGGGCCGGCTCGCCGGCCGGCGGCGCGCCGCGGCCGCGCTCCACCTCCGCCATCACCTCGAAGAAGGCGGCCAGCTCGGGCAGGCTGGACAGCCGCTCCCACGGCTTGCCGGACCGCGAGACCTCGTCGTCCGCCGAGACCCGCCGCTCCACGATCCACTTCTGCAGGGTGACCTGGTCGGTGAAGGTCGGCGCGCCGCCGCCCGCCTGGCGGAACACCCAGGGCTGCTGCGCCGCGTCAGGGGGCCGCGGGGCCAGCGAGGAGGCCAGCACCGGCGGCTCGGTCACCTCGTCCGCCCGGACCGGCACCGTCACCACCAGCGACTTGCGCTTCACCCGGAAGACGTGGCCGCAGCCGGTGCACTGCACCGTCAGCCCCTGGGGGGTGACCTGGGCGTCGTCGAAGACGTAGGTGGCCTTGCAGCGGTCGCAGCGGACGTCCATGAACGGCCTTCGGCAGGGGGCTCCGTGTGGCTCGATTCTAGGCCATGTCCGCGGAATCGCCGAAATATTGACCCACCCCTCCCCCCCGATATCCTCGGGCCACGCGGGCCGCGTGCGCGCGGTATCGCCGCATATCCTGGGAACGAGGTCGGAGCGTCCATGGGCAAGGTCAAGGGGAACCGTCGTCTCTCAGGGCGCGAGCGCTCGGGCCGGGCGGCCGAGCCCGCCTCGGGCAAGAAGGCGCCCCGCACCGGGATGGCCCGGGACATCGCCGCGGTGGTGCTCCTGGCCCTGGGCTGCGGGGCCGGGCTGGCCCTCACCACCTTCTCGGCCGTCGACGGCGCGCTGCTGGCGCGCGCCCTGCCCCCCTCCAACCTGGTGGGCCCGGTGGGTCACTCGGTCGCCTCCGCCGTCTACGGCGTCCTGGGCTTCGCGGCCTTGGTGGTGCCGGTGGCCCTGGTCACCATCGCCTGGCGGCTCTTCCGCGGCGCCACCGGCCGGCTCACCGCGCTGGGCGGCGGCGCCTCCCTCGTCCTCACCCTCTGCCTGGCGGTCCTCTCGCACCTCCTGCTGCAGCGCTTCGCCCTGGCCTCCTTCCCGGCCGGCGGCGGGGTGGGCGCCTGGCTGGCGGTCCGCTCGGTGCGGCTCCTCTCCACCACCGGCAGCGTGCTGGTGGTGGCGGCGGTGGCCGCGGTGGCGGCCATCGTGGCCACCGATCTCAAGCTCACCGACGTGGCCCGCTGGAGCTGGGACGGGGTGGCGGCGCTCCTCGGCTTCACCCGGGCCCGCTTCTCGGACGCCATCGACGAGCACCGCGAGGCGGTGGCGGAGCTGCGCGCCGAGCAGGAGGTGGAGCGCGCCCGCCGCGCCGAGCAGGAGGCGGCGGCGCTGGCCGCGGCCGCCGAGGTGGAGGCCGGCGGGCCGGACGACGCCGGCGAGGCCCGCGCCGTGGCCGGGGCGCTGGCGCTCGAGCAGGTGCGCCGCGCCGGGCTGGACGATCCGGCCTGGGTGGACTCGCTGGAGCCGCGCCCGCTGGCCGCCGCGGCCGCCGCGGAGGTCGCCGGGCCGTCGCCCGAGGCCGAGCCGCCGCGCCGCCGGCGCAAGCGGGCCGAGGAGCGGGCCGCCGAGGTGGCGGCCGAGGCCGTGGCGCCGCCGCCCGCGCTGGAGGCCGCCCCGGAGCCCCTGCCGCCGCCCGTGGCCCTGGCGCCGCTGCCGGTCCGCCCGGAGATCGTGGTCTCCTCCGCCATGCTGGAGGAGCGCCGCAAGAAGAAGGACCAGAAGAAGGAGGCCCCGGCCTTCGCCTTCACCAAGGCCGGCGACGTCTTCCGCCTGCCCTCCACCGACCTGCTCGACGTGCACGAGGAGAAGGCCGCCGACGTCGACAAGAGCGGCCTGACGCGGGTGGCCGAGGTCATCGTGGCCACCCTGAAGGAGCACGGCATCGACGGGCAGATCACCACCATCCGGCCCGGGCCGGTGGTGACGCTCTACGAGTTCCTGCCGGTGGCCGGCGTCAAGCTGGCCCGCATCGAGAACTGCGACAAGGAGCTGACGATGGCGCTGTCGGCCACGCGGCTGCGCATCATCGCCCCCATCCCGGGCAAGGGCGTGGTGGGCATCGAGGTGCCCAACAAGCTGCGCGGCACCGTCTTCCTGCGCGACATCCTGGAGTCGGAGACCTTCGGCTCGGCCGGCGGCTTCCTGCCGCTCGGCCTGGGCAAGGACATCGAGGGCAGCCCCTACTGCGTGGACCTGCAGAAGATGCCGCACCTGCTCATCGCCGGCACCACCGGCTCGGGCAAGTCGGTGGGGCTCAACACCATGATCCTCAGCATGCTCTACCGGCAGACGCCGGCCGAGGTGCGCATGATCATGGTCGACCCCAAGATGACCGAGCTGTCGCCCTACGAGGACATCCCGCACCTGCTCCTGCCGGTGGTGACCGACCCGCAGAAGGCGGCCCGCGCGCTGCAGTGGGCGGTGGACGAGATGGAGCGGCGCACCCAGATCCTGGCCGACACCGGCTCCAAGGACCTGAAGAGCTACAACGCCAAGGTGGAGAAGCACCGCGCCCAGGGCAGCCTGTTCGGCGAGGAGATCCAGCCCACGTTCAAGAAGCTGGTGGTGGTGGACGAGGTGGCCGGCGAGACCGAGGCCCAGGCCGAGGCCCGCGCCGCCGCCGAGGCCGCCGCGCTGGCGGCGCCGCCCGCCGGGCCGCTGGTTGGCTCGGCCGAGTTCGAGGACCCCACCGCCCCGCCGCCGGCCGACCCGGTGGCGGCCCGCGACGAGCGCAAGCTGCCGCAGAAGCTGCCCTACATCGTGGTGGTCATCGACGAGCTGGCGGACCTCATGCTGACCGCGCCGCGCGAGGTGGAGACCTCGCTGGCCCGCCTGGCCGCCAAGGCCCGCGCCACCGGCATCCACCTCATCGTGGCCACCCAGCGCCCCTCCACCGACGTGGTGACCGGCACCATCAAGAACAACTTCCCGGCCCGCATCTCCTTCCGCCTGGGCAGCCGCCACGACTCCGCCACCATCATCAACGGCCCCGGCGGCGAGAGCCTGCTGGGCAACGGCGACATGCTCATCATGACCGCCACCGCGCCGCTGACCCGCGTGCAGGGCGCCTTCGTGTCCGAGGAGGAGCTGCACCGGGTGGTGGGGTTCCTCAAGGAGCAGGGCAAGCCGGTCTACGACGAGTCCATCCTCAAGGCCCGCGACGGCGGCGGCGAGGGCGGCCGCTACGACGACGAGGACGACCCGGTCTACGACCAGGCCATCGAGCTGGTGGCCCGCATGGACGAGGTCTCGGTCTCCAAGCTGCAGCGCGAGATGCGGCTGGGCTACAACAAGGCCGCCAAGATCATCGAGCGGATGGAGCGCGAGGGGCTGGTGGGCCCGGCCAACGGCGTCAAGCCGCGCCAGGTGCTGATGCGGGCCGGCGTGCCGGGCGAGGTCTCCGAGCAGCCGAACGTGTAGGGCGCCGCGGCCCCCTCACCCCGGCCCTCTCCCCCAGCGAGCTGGGGGAGAGGGAGCAGAGTATGGTGAGCCTCCCCCCCCAGGTTGAGTCTCCCTCCCAGGTTGAGTCTCCCTCCCAGGTTGAGCCTCCCTCCCAGGTTGAGTCTCCCTCCCAGGTTGAGTCTCCCTCCCAGGTTGAGCCTCCCTCGCAGGTTGAGTCTCCCTCTCCCCTCCGGGGAGAGGGCCGGGGTGAGGGGTGCCCGTCAGGGCGCCTTCACCTTCTTCGGCTTGGGCTTCTCCTCACCGCGCAGCAGCCGGCCGATGTTCTCGCGGTGGCGCCACCAGATCATGGCCGCCACCGCCACGCCGGCCCAGGTGATGGGGCTCAGCGGCCCGCGCAGCGCGAACACGCCGGCGGCGCAGACCAGCGTGCCGAGCAGCGAGCCCACCGAGGAGATGCGGATGGTGGCGTAGACCAGGATCCAGGCGGCGAAGCCGGCGGCGGCCGCCCAGGGGGCCAGCACCGCGAACACGCCCAGGCCGGTGGCCACGCCCTTGCCGCCCTGGAACCCGAGCCACACCGGGAAGAGGTGGCCGGCGAAGGCGGCGATGGCGGTGGCCATGACCCAGACGTCGGCCCGCGCGCTGCCGGCCATGACCCACTGCGCCACCACCACCGGCACCATGGCCTTCAGCACGTCGAGCACGAAGACCACCACCCCCATGGTCCGGCCGCCGGCCCTGGCCGCGTTGGTGGCGCCGATGTTGCCGGAGCCGATGGTGCGCACGTCCACGCCCTTCACGAGCTTGGGCAGGACGTAGCCGTAGGGCACCGAGCCGGAGAGGTAGCCGAGGACGACGAGGACGGGGCCGAGGACGGCGTCGGTCATGGAGGTCTCGGGGCCTGCTCAGGCCTGGCGGGCCAGGAGCCAGGCCCAGTTGGTCAGCAGGGCCACCGCGCCGAGCGCGGCGGCGGCGCGCAGCAGGCGCGGCGGGAGGGAGGGGAAGGGCCGGCCGGCGGCCAGCCGGGCGGCGTCGGCCAGGGCGTAGAGCCAGGCGGCCGCGGCCAGGGCGGCGCCCAGTGGGCTGGCGGCCAGGGCGCCGCCGAGGTCGCCGTGCGCCAGCGCCACGAAGGCGTGGGTCATGCCGCAGGTGGCGCAGGGGAGGCCGAAGAGCCCCTTCGACGGGCAGGTGAAGGGCAGCGAGAGGACCGGGAGGAAGCGCGCCACCAGGAAGGAGAGCGCCGCGATGAGGGCGAAGACCTCCGGGTGGCCGAAGGTCCGGGCGGCGGGGCGGGCGCCCGGCATCAGAGGTCGACCCCCTGGCCGGTGACCGTCTTGGTGCCCTGCTTGAGGGCCTCCAGCAGCCCGGCCCCGCTCACGCCGGCCACGCCGCAGCAGCACAGGCAGCCCAGCAGCACCGGCGTGAAGACCGCCGCCGCCGCCTTGCCCGGCCCGCAGCGCTGCGCCTCGCCGAGGCCGATGATGAGCGCCACCAGGTACCAGACCAGGGCCAGCAGGCCGCCGCAGCCCGGCACCGCCAGCAGGAGCTGCAGCCCGGTGGCGTAGCCCACCACCGTGAGGGTGGCGTCGAAGCCGCGCGGCGCCGCCTTGAAGAGCAGCAGCAGCAGGTGGAGGACGCCGGCGGTGAGGTAGATGCCGAGCAGCGCGAAGAGCGGCGCCAGGGCGATCTGGGCCAGCGTGGCGCCGCCCGAGACGCCCTGGGCGAAGAGCTGCAGGAAGCGGGTCTGCTCCTCCGGCAGGTTGGCCATCAGGTCCTGCATGGCCGCCAGCGAGCCGGCCGCGGAGAAGTAGCCGTAGGTGGCCGCCGCCATCGACCCGACGCTGGCCGCCAGCACGCCGAAGAGCACCGCCGAGCCGCTCTGGTCGATGCGGACCCGCCGGAAGAGGTCTGCAGGCCGCGTGGCCACCAGCTTCCAGGTCTCGAAGAAGGCCGGGAAGAAGCCGCGGGTGGCGCGCTCGGCGAAGGGCGCCGGCAGCTCCCAGCCGGGCGGCGGACCGCCGGGGGGCGGGCCGTAGCCGCCGGGGCCGCCGTACCCGCCAAATCCACCGGAGCCACCAGGCGGGCCGTAGGCCGGCGGGGCGCCGAAGCTGCCGGGGGGCGGCGCACCGCCGAAGCTGCCCGGGGGCGGCGCACCTCCCCAGCCGCCGGGCGGCGGACCGGGCGGCGGACCACCGAACGGCGGCGGGGGCGGGAGGCCCCACCCGCCGGCGGGCGGGACCGGGGGCGACGGCGGCTCCACCGCGCCGGCCGGGCCACTGGGCGGCGGCGGCGGGGCGCCCCAGGCCGGCTCCCCGAGCGGCGGCAGGCTGGCCCCGGCGGGCGGTGGCCCCGCAGGCGGCGGCCCTGCGGGTGCGGGAGGCGCGGCGGGCGGCTGGCCAGCGGCGGCGGCGGGATCGGCGAGGTGCAGCTCCGACCCGCAGTTCGGGCAGGTCTGGACGCCGAACCGGTCGGTGGTGAAGGTGCCCTGGCAGCGGGCGCAGCGGGCGATCATGCGCGGACTCTACCGCGCCGCCCGCCGCGGCCGTGCCCCCAAAAGACGCGAGGCCCGCCGGGTGGCGGGCCTCGTGGGCGGAGCGGGGCGGGCCGCGGGGCCTCTCAGGCCTCCTCGCGCAGCTCCCGCACCTCGTCCATGTTGACGGTGCCGCGGGTGCGGAACACCGCGATGATGATGGCCAGGCCCACCGCGGCCTCGGCCGCCGCCACCGCGATGACGAAGAAGGCGATGGCGTGCCCGCCGATGTCGCCGGACTGGCGGGCGAAGGCCAGGAAGGTGAGGTTGGCGGCGTTGAGCATCAGCTCGACGCACATCATGACGATCAGGGCGTTGCGCTTCACCAGCACGCCCACCAGCCCGATGCCGAAGAGGCAGGCCGCCAGCAAGAGGTACCAGTTGAGCGGGACCATCTAGATCTTCTCCTTGGCCACCACCACCGCGCCCACGATGGCGACCAGCAGCAGGATCGAGGTGGCCTCGAAGGGGAGCAGGTAGCTGGTGAAGAGGGCGCGCCCCACCGCCTTGACGGTGCCGAAGTCGAGCGGGACCACCGCCATCTCGGCGCCCGCCACCTCCTGGGTGGCGCTGGCGATCAGGGTCACCATGACGATGGCGCCAATCGAGCCGAGCACCTGCATGGCCTTCTGCCGCTCCTTCTCCAGGTGCTCGTGCCCCAGGCTGAGCAGCATGATCACGAAGAGGAAGAGCACCATGACGGCGCCGGCGTACACCAGGATCTGCATGAAGGCGATGAGGTGGGCCGAGAGCAGCACGTAGATGCCGGCCAGGAAGAAGAAGGCCGCCACCAGGCTCATGGCCGCGTACATGGGGCTCTTGGCGGTGACCACCATGACGGCGGTGACCAGCAGCGGCACCGCGAAGACGACGAAGGTGACCTGCTCGGCGGTGACGCTCATCGCGCGTACCTCATCGGCCCGGCGACGGCGTCGCGGGGCTCCTGGGTGAGGCCCCAGCCGTCGTCGCCGCAGGGGCAGCGCCTGAGCTCCACGTGCGCCAGGAACTCCGGCTTGAACTTCTTGATGAAGGACTGGACCGGCATGGCGGCGGCGTCGCCCAGGGCGCAGATGGTGTTGCCGGCGATGGAGTTGGCCACCTGCTCGAGGCGCGCCACGTCGGCGGCCACCGCGTGGCCGGCCTCGATGCGCTCCAGCATGCCCTCCATCCAGTTGGTGCCCTCGCGGCAGGGGGTGCACTGCCCGCAGGACTCCTCGGCGTAGAACTTGGCCAGGCGGGCCAGCGCCCGGACCATGCAGGCCGACTCGTCGAAGACGATGACGCCGCCCGAGCCGGACATCGACCCGGCCGCCTTGACCGCGTCGAACTCCATGGAGATGTCGATCTCGTGGGCCGCCAGCACCGGGGCCGAGGAGCCGCCCGGGATGACCGCCTTGAGCGCGCGGCCGCCCAGCACGCCGCCGGCGTCCTCCATGATGAGCTGCTTCAGGTTGTAGGCCACCGGCTTCTCGTAGACGCCGGGCCGGTTGACGTGCCCGGAGACGCCGAAGAGCCGCGTGCCGCCGGACTTGCCCACCCCCAGGGCCGCGAAGGCCTCGCCGCCGTGCTGCACGATCCAGGGGACGTTGGCGATGGTCTCGACGTTGTTGATGATGGTGGGCTTGCCCCACAGGCCGACGATGGCCGGGAACGGGGGCTTGAGGCGCGGGTAGCCCTTCTTGCCCTCCAGGGACTCGAGCAGCGCCGACTCCTCGCCGCAGATGTAGGCGCCGGCGCCGCGGTGCACGTGGATCTCGAGCGGGAAGTCCTTCTTGCCCAGCAGCTTCGACCCGATGACGCCGGCCGCCCGGGCCTCGGCGATGGCCGTCTCCAGGGCGCGCGCCTGCTTGGCGAACTCGCCGCGGATGTAGATGTAGGCCAGGTGGATGTCGAGCGCGTAGCAGGTGAGCGCGATCCCCTCGAGCAGCATGTGGGGATCCAGCTCCATGATGTAGCGGTCCTTGAAGGTGCCGGGCTCCGACTCGTCGGCGTTGACGGTCAGGTAGCGGGGGCGGATGTCCTTCGGGAGGAAGGTCCACTTGAGGCCGGTGGCGAAGCCGGCGCCGCCGCGGCCGCGCAGGTTGGACTTCTTCACCTCGTCGACGATGGCCGAGGGCTCCATGCCCAGGGCCTTGTCGAGCGCGGCGTAGCCGCCGTCGGCCCGGTAGCTCTCCAGCGTGGCGCTGCCGGGCTTGGCCCAGCGCGCGGAGAGGATGAGCGTCTCGCTCACGTGAGACCCCCGAGGATGGCGTCGACCTTCTTGGGCGTGAGCTGCTCGTGCATCTCCTCGTCCACCAGCATGGCCGGGGAGGTGCCGCAGGAGCCGAGGCACTCGGCCTCGCGCAGCGTGAAGCGGCCGTCCGGGGTGTTGCCCGCCCCGGCCAGCGCCAGCTTCTGCTTCAGGTAGGCGTAGAGCCGGTCGCCGCCCGTGAGCGAGCAGGACACGCTGGTGCACACCTCGACCAGGTGCTTCCCGAACGGGTGCGTCTCCAGCATCACGTAGAAGGTGGCGACCTCCTCCGCGCGGGACGGGGAGGTCCCCAGCCGGTCTGCGGCCAGGGCCTGGACGGCCGGAGAGACGTAACCGAAGAGGGTCTGACCGATGCGCAGCGCCGGGATCATCGCCGAGGCCTTCCGGTCCGGCGGGTACCGCTTGAGGATCTCGGCGAGCTCGCGGTCGAACTGCTCGACCTTCTCTCGCGGCAACCCCTCGACACCACCTGCTTGGTTGGTCATGGGAGTCCGAAAGTGGGGAACGGGAGCTGGGTGAGGCGGGCGCCGACGCTAGTGAGGTGATGTAGTATTGTCAAGGAGATACGCCGCGATATACAAGCCTTCCAGCATGACTCCCGGCCAAGAGAAGCGAGGCGAACCCCGCGTACCGCTGGTGCTTCGGGTCGAGTACCCCGGCCAGCACCACGGGGTGCGCGACACCACGGAGAACCTGTCGGCCGCCGGCCTGTTCATCCGGACCGAGCGCGCCCTGGCGGTGGGGGAGCGCCTGCCCCTCCAGGTCAGCTTCCCCGGGCTGCTGGCCCCGGTGACCGTCGAGGTGGAGGTGGTGCGGGTGCGCCTCCCCAGCCCCGAGGGGCCCGGTGGCGTGGCCGTGAAGGTGCCCGACGACCGGACCGCCGACCGGGCCACCCTGGCCCGCCTGGCGGAGAAGGCCGGCGGCGGCGCGGGGCCGGCGGACCTTTCGGGGCGTGTCTTCCACATCCTGGTGGTGGAGGCCAACCCGCACGTCGTCGAGATGTACGAGTACGCGCTGCGCAAGCTGCGCACCCCGACCGGCGCGGTGGAGGTGGAGGTCCGCTTCGCCCGGACCGGGCAGGAGGCGCTGGTGCAGCTGGCGCTGGCGCCCGCCGACCTCGTCATGTGCGAGCTCAACCTGCCGGTGCTCGACGGCTTCGCGCTGGTGGAGCGGCTGCGCGCCGACCCGGCGCTGGCGCCGGTGCCGGTGCTGGCCATCAGCACCGGCGGCCCCGAGGTGCGGCAGCGCGCCCTCGACCTGGGCGTCGACGTCTACCTGCAGAAGCCGGTGCAGTTCGCCGACGTCATCGGCACGGTGCTGGCGCTGCTGCGCCTGGCCAGCTGAGCCGGGCCGGCGCGGGGCGCCCCGCGGCCCGTCGCCACCGCTCGAAACCACACGGCCCCAGCCAAAAGAGAAGACGCCCGCCGCGCAGGAGCGCGACGGGCGTCGGGTGCGGCTCGAAGGACTCGAGCTACTTCTTGGCCTTCTTGTTGAAGGCGTCCTTCATGGCCTTCGCCGGGGCGATCTTCACCACGGTCTTGGCGGCGATCTTGATCTGCTCGCCGGTGGCCGGATTGCGGCCGATGCGGGCCTTGCGGTCCACGAGCTTGACCGCGCCGAGACCGCCGAGCGGGATCTTGCCCTCGGCCTTGAGGCGCTTCATCACGACCTCTTCGACCGCCGTGAAGACTGCCTTGGCCTGCACCTTGGAAACACCGGCCGCCTCGGCGACCGCCTGGAAGAACTGGGCCTGCGTCATGTCGGAGAACCCTCCTGACCGCCGCTGTTCGTTGGTGTTGCAGGGCGGCGAATGTCCAGCGTGATATCGCTTCCGGATCCCCGCGTCAACACGGCGATCTCACGATCAGCCTGAAAAATGGGCCTTCCATGAGGACCGCACACGCCCCGCCCGGTGTTTCCAGGCCTTTCGTGACAGCGACTCACCGTACGACGAACGCGGCGATGATCTCGTAGGCGATGAGCAGGATGATGACGATCTCGAGGAGCTCGGAGCGCGAGGTGTCGGCCGAGTCGCCGGTGAGGTCGTTCACCTCGGCCACCAGCTTCTGCTTGCGCAGCACCGTCTCCTGCCAGGAGGCCAGCCGGAAGCGCTTCACGGCCGCCTGGTAGAGGCGCGCCAGGTAGAAGTCCCCGACGATTTTCACCGCGTTTTCGAGCCTTTCGATCATCTCGGACAGCTCCAGCAGCAGGGCCGCGGTGCGCCGCTGCAGGCGCCGGTACTTGCGGGTGACGAGGTGGGTGATGGGGCTGCCGCCGCCCTCCAGCTCGTCGTAGATGCGGTGCAGCTCGCGGTCGAGCAGGGCGTCGTAGAAGCGCAGCTCGAGCAGGTGGGCGGTGGCGAACTCCAGCAGGTCGGGCACGTCCTCCAGGCCGGAGGGCTCGACCACCAGGGCCGAGTTCCAGTGGATGACCGTCAGGTCGTTCTCCAGGTAGCTGAACTGGTGCGACAACACGTCCTGCCGCTCGGCCTCGGAGAGGCGCACCGGGCTGGTCTCGCCGAGCAGCAGCGCCGGGATGGGGGCCTCGGCCAGGAGCCGCTGGGCGGTGATCCCGGGGCCCTCGAAGGCCTTCACGAAGAAGACGTGGTAGCTCTCCAGCCCCTCCCACTCGTGCGGCCGCTCCAGCGCCGTGCCCAGGGCGGCGGCCACCTCGCCGGCGTGGGCGCGGGCGGCGGCGTCGAGCTCGGCGGTGGGCCCCTCCAGCAGCTCCTCGGCCAATGGCACCAGCGCTTCCAGCGCGGTGCCGGCTGGGATGGCCACCCGGTAGCGCACGCTCACCACGCCGTAGTCGAAGACGTGGGCGCTGGCCTCGGCGGTGCGCGCGCCGCTGCCCAGCGGCACCTGGCGGCGCCCCATGGAGACGTGCAGCGGGGCGCGGGGGAACTCGAGGGCCGAGGCGCTCTGGGCGCCGTCCATGGCCAGGCGGGCGGCCGGGGCGCCGCCCAGCTGCTCGGCCCGGGCCAGGTCGATGGCGTCGGCCACGTCGAAGAGCCGGTAGATCCAGACCTCGCCGTCGGCGACGCGGAAGGAAGGGGCGGTGGGCGGGGTTGGGGTCATGGCGCCCCGAGTCTAGACCGGGGCCCAGGGGGTCGCGGTCGGGCGGACGGGGCCGGACCGACGGGCGCCGACCCTCGCTCAGCCTACTCCTAAAGAAGCGTTTCCACCCCGGCCCGGGACTTGTTGAGTCACGTTTCGTCACCAGCTTCCACTACATCCAGGGGGTAGAAGCCTTGCACACCGACGTCCTCAACCCGCGCCGCGCTCCGCGGGTGCCTCAGCGCTGCTCCGTCGAGATCCGGGACCGCTTCGCGGCCTGGAAGGCGGAGACCGAGGACCTCGGCCCGCTGGGGTGCCAGCTCGTCACCCCGCGCCTGGCCGCCCCCGGGCGCGAGCTCCAGCTCGAGATCCGCTGCGAGGCCATCGGCCGGACCATCCGGGCCACCGGCACCGTGGTCTGGCTGCGCTCCCAGGAGCCCTCCCGCCTCGGCATCCAGTTCCAGCCCGGCCGCACAGAGGCCGGCTGGTTCGACGTGCTGGTGAAGGCCGACCCCACGGCCGCCAGCACCGTGAAGCGCATCCCGGAGCGGCTCTCGCGCGCCGCCTCGCTCTACCTGGGCGACCCGCCGCGCTTCCTCGGTGACTTCTCCGCCGAGGAGGTGGCGGTGCTCAAGCGCATCGGCACCGGCATCACCGTGGCCGGCCTGGCGCACCAGCTCGGCAGCGCCTTCGAGCGGGTGCGCGGCGCCACCTTCGCCCTGGTGACCCGCCGCTTCCTGGTGCTCTCGCCCCTCGAGGCGGTGGCGCCGGATCGCTGGAGCGCGGTGCTCCTCGGCGCCGAGAAGGCGCTCGCCGCCGAGGGCATCGCCCTCCCCGCCCCCACCCCGCCCGGCCCCATGGGCGCGGCCGGCCGCACCGCGGCGGCCCAGGCGCTCTACGACGAGGGGATCAACCACCTCACCGCCGGCCGCATCGAGGTGGCGGTGGCGCGGCTGCGCGAGGCCAAGCACCTGGCCCCGGCCGACGCCATGATCACCGGCGCGCTGGAGCGGCTGGCGCCCTGGGCGTCCTAGCCGGGGCGCTCCTCAGGTCCCGACGACGCGCAGCCCGCGGGTGACCTCCGACTTCGTGGGGAAGTCGATGAGGTACTCGCCGGAGAAGCAGGCGTCGCAGAAGGTGGAGCGCTCCTCGCCGAGCGCGGCGTAGAGCCCGTCGCGCGACAGGTAGCCGAGCGTGTCGGCCGTGACGTAGGTGGCGATCTGCAGCTCGTCGTGCGACGAGGCGATGAGCTCCTGGCGCGTCGGCGTGTCGATGCCGTAGTAGCAGGGCCAGGAGGTGGGCGGCGAGGAGATGCGCAGGTGCACCTCGGCGGCGCCGGCGGCCCGGATCATCTTCACGATCTTGCGGCTGGTGGTGCCGCGCACGATGGAGTCGTCCACCACCACCACCCGCTGGCCCTTGAGCACGTCCTTCAGGGCGTTGAGCTTCAGCTTGACGCCGAAGTGGCGGATGGACTGCGACGGCTCGATGAAGGTGCGCCCCACGTAGTGGCTGCGCACCAGCCCCATGACGAAGGGGATGCCGCTCTGCTCGGCGTAGCCGATGGCGGCGGGCACGCCCGAGTCGGGCACCGGGATGACGATGTCGGCCGGCACCGGGTGCTCGATGGCCAGCTGCCGCCCGAAGGAGGAGCGCGCCTGGTAGACCGACTTGCCGAAGAGCACCGAGTCGGGCCGGGCGAAGTAGATGTGCTCGAAGACGCAGCGGCCGAGCCGCCTGGCCTTGGGCTGGTCGGGGAAGAGCCGCTCGCTGCGCAGCCCGTCGCCGTCCACCACCACCAGCTCCCCCGGCTCCACCTCGCGCACGTACTCGGCCTCGATGAGGTCGAGGGCGGTGGTCTCCGAGGCCAGCACCCACTGGCCCTTGAGGCGCCCCAGCACCAGCGGGCGGAAGCCCATGGGGTCGCGCACCCCCACCATGGCCTTGGGCGAGAGGAAGAGCACCGAGTAGGCCCCGGCCACCCGCGACATGGCCTGGCGCACCGCGCTGACCAGCTGCTCGGCCGAGTTGGGCGGGCCGTGTTGCCTGGCCTTGGCGATGAGGTGGACGATGACCTCGGTGTCGGTGGAGGCCGTGAAGATGGAGCCCTGCGCCTCCAGCTCCAGCCTGAGCACGTCGGCGTTCACCAGGTTGCCGTTGTGGGCCACCGCCACCGCCCCGCCGGCGTACTGCACGGCGATGGGCTGGGCGTTCTTGAGGTGGCTGGCGCCGGTGGTGGAGTAGCGGACGTGGCCGATGGCCGTGCCGCCCTTGAGCCGGGCGATGATCTCCGGGTTGAAGACGTCGGCCACCAGCCCCATGCCGTGGTGGACGTGCAGCGTCTCCCCGTCGGTGGAGACGATGCCGGCCGACTCCTGGCCGCGGTGCTGCAGGGCGTGCAGCCCCAGGTAGGTGAAGTTGGCGGCTTCCTCGAGGTGGCCCAGGGCCCAGATCCCGAAGACTCCGCACTCGTCCTTCAGCTTGTCGTAGACCGCGTCGTACCCCATGAGGCGGCGGAGTATAACCGTGTGGTCTTGAAAATGAACCCCACGCACCGACGCGGCTGGTGGCCGCTCGCCATGGTCGCCATCGTGCTGATCTCGTTCGGGATCCTGTCGATCCCGTGGCGCGGCCACCGGCCCGACGAGCCCCCGCGGCTGACCCTGGCCGGCGGCAGCGCCGGCCCGCTCTCGGCCGGGGTGGCCTCGCGGCCGCTCGACCCCGGCCCCGATCCCACCATCGGCGGCTTCCCCCGCTTCCGCTGGCGGGCCGAGGGGGTGCGCGACCCGCTCTCGGCCCGGGCGCTGGTGCTGTCGGCCCCGGGCGTGTCGGTGGCGCTGGTCTCGGCCGAGCTCCTGCTGGTGCCCGGGGCGCTGGCGCGGGCGGTGCGGGCCCAGGTGGCCGACCTGGGGCTGGACGCCGTGGTGGTGGGGGCCACCCACACCCACGCCGGGCTGGGCGGCTACTGGGACTCGCTGCCCGGCGAGCTCGGGGCCACCGGGCCCTACCAGCCGGAGACCTTCGAGCGCCTGGTGGCGGCGCTGGCCGGGGTGGTGCGGGACGCCCACGCGGCGCGCGGGCCGGCGGCGCTGGCGGTGGCCCGCGGCGAGGCCGGGGCGCTGGTGCGCAACCGGACCGGCGCCGAGGTGGACGGGCGGCTGCTCTCGCTGCGCTTCGCCCGGCCCGACGGCGCGCCGCTGGCCGAGCTGGTCTCCTTCACCGCCCACCCCACCCTGCTCGGCAGCCGCAACCGCCTGCTCTCGGGCGACTGGGTGGCGCGGGTGCTGGCCGAGGCGCCGCACGGCACGCGCCTCTTCTTCCAGGGGCCCATCGGCGACCAGTCGGTGCGCCTGCCCCCGGCGCTGGCCGCGGCGGAGGCCGGGGTGGCCGGGCCACGGGTCCCGGGCGGCGCCGGCGGGGCCGCGGCGCCGGTGGCGCCGCCGGTCTCGATCTCGGTCGCCGACGCCCGCGCCGACGCGGCGGCCCCGGTGGACACCTACGGCCGCGCGGTGGCGGCGGCGCTGACCGGCCTGCCGGCGGAGCCCACCCAGGTGGCCCCCCGCCTCGGCGTGGCGGCCGCCGCGGTGGGGCTGCCGGACACCCGGCTCGGCGCGGTGCCGGCCTTCCTCGAGCCGGCCACCCGGACCCTGCTCGGCGGGCTCTTCCCGGACCAGGGCGGCGCCACGGCGGTGTCCCTCGGCGACACGGTGCTGGTCTTCACGCCCTCGGAGCCGGTGGAGGGCGTGGCCCGGGCCTGGCGCGCCGCGGTGGGGCCGGCGGTGCGGGTGGAGCTGTTCTCGCTGGCCGACGACTACGTGGGCTACGTGGACACCGCCGCCCGGTTCACCGTGGGTGACGGCGAGGCGCGCCGCAGCTACTACGGACCGGCGCTGGCGGACCGCCTGCAGGGCGCGGTGGTGGCGGCGGCCCGGGCGGCGCGGGGCGCGGCGGACGGCGCGCCGGAGGGTGCCGCGGCGCCGGGCGGCGCGACCGGGTCCATGGGGCCGGCGGGTGCCACCGGCTCGGCGGGTGCGGCGGCGGCCGGCGCCGCCGGCCAGCCGGCGCGCTGAGCGGCGGCTACTTCGACCCGAGCGGCGGCAGCACCTCGAACGGCTGGGCCCGCTCCACCTGGTCCCACACCACCTTGAGCGCGGGCGGCGGCGGCACCAGGCGTCGGGTGGCGAGATCCAGCCAGCCGCCGTGCACCACCAGGCGGGCGGCCCGCTTGCCGCCCGGCTTCAGCACCTGGTGGACGATCTTGAAGCGGCTGTCGTCCGGGGAGAGGCCCATGACGCTGAAGTCCACCGTGAGCTCCTCGCCCATGTGGCACTCGCGCAGGTAGTCGATCTCCTCCCGCAGCAGCACCGGCCCCACGCCGGCGGCGCGGAACTCCGGCAGGCCGAAGCCGTGCTGCGCCAGGAAGGCCATGCGGACCTCGATGGCGTACTCGCTGTAGCAGGTGTTGCGCAGGTGGCCGTTGGCGTCGCAGTCGGCCCAGCGGACGATGAAGCTGCGGGTGAAGTGCTCCACGTGGCTCCCCTTCGGCCCGGCCCGGCGGCGGCGCGGCTCGCCGGGGTCTTAGCGCGCCGGGGCGGGGTCGCGCGAGAGCCAGTAGAGGACGCCGGCCGCGGTGGCCGACACCGCCGCCGCGCCGCCGGCCACCCAGGCGTTGCGGTTGGCGTCGTCGCCGCGGGCCAGGGTGGCCAGGTACTGGGGGTAGGTGATGCCGGGGCGGGTCTGGCCGTTGGGCTGGATCATGCCGTCGGCGTCGGCGTAGGCCCCGTTGGCCGCCACGCCCTGCTGCACGGCGAGCCCGGTGAGGAGGGCCGCGAGCACACCCGAGCCCAGGGCGGCCGGTCGCAGCCAGCGCGGCCGGGCCTGGGCGTGCGCCTCCACCTCGCCGGGCGCGCGGGCCAGGCCGCGGGAGAGGGCGTCGTCCGCCGGCGGCGCCGGGTGGAGGTCCGGGGGCAGGGGCGGGGCAGGCGTGGTGACCAGGGGCGGTCCTGCCCTGGGGGGCGTGGCTGCCTTGAGGGGCGGCGGCGGCGCGGCGGCGAGGACCGCAGGGAGCGCGCCCGCGCCCGCACCTGCCCCCGGGGTGGCAGGCGGCGGCGCGGCGTGGCCCCCGAGAGCGGCCGCGACGCCGGGTGTCGAGGGTGGCGCGGCTGGAGGTGGCGCGGCGGCGGGCTGGGCCTTGCCGCCGGCGCCGGTCGCGCCGGCTGCGCCTGCGCCTGCGCCCGGAACGACGGGCGCGGACGGCCCCGGCGCGCGGCCACCGGGGGCAGCCGCCTGCGGGGCGGCGGGGCTGGACGGCGAGGGTGGCGTCGCGGGAGGCGCGGCGGCCTTCCGGAGCGGGAGCCGGGGCGGGGGCGGCGCAGCGGGCGCAGGCTGGAGCGCGACCGCAGGCACGGTGGCGGCGGTGGTCGCCGCCGCGGCGGCGGACGTGGCGGTCGCCACCGCGGCGGCGCTCGGCGCCGAGGCCCGGGGCGTCAGGGGATCCCGGGTCCGGTCGAGCACCTCCCGCGAGGACTGGCCCAGCAGGAGGAACGACGCCAGCGCCCCCAGGTTGGCGGCGGGGACCCCACCGGAGATCAGCCGGACGCTCCCCTCCCGCAGCAGGGCCCCGCGCCGCACGTCGTAGATGGCGCCGACCAGGAACTGCGCGCCGCCCTCGCTGGCCCGCGAGGTGACGACCAGCCGCTCCACCCCGAGCCAGGCGCCGGCGCGGATGATGGCGCCGGCCCGCTCGGCCTGGGCCAGCACCATGCCCGGCCCGGCGCCGGGCCGGAAGGTCTCGGCCAGGGCGAAGTCGAGCACCACCGCCCTGTCCTCGCTGGTGAGGTCCACCAGGAAGCCGGGGATGCGCAGGCCGCCGGCCGCGCCCGCCACCCGGAAGACGCTGGCCGGCAGGATGACCGTGGCCGGGGTGGGGCCCACGTCCCGGCCGCCCACGAAGATGGTCCCGGCGCGGCCGCGGGCCGACACCGTGAGCCGCCGCTTGGGCATGGCCCGCACCCGCTGGCGCAGCTCGTCGAGGTGGGCCCGGAAGGTCTGCGAGTAGAGGGCCGACTCGAGCTGCAGCGAGGAGTCGGCCCTGAGCAGCGCCACCAGCACGGCGTCGCGCTCCTCCAGCTGCTTCATCGACTGGTGCACGTGGGCCAGGCGCGCCATGGCGCGGGTCCACTGGGCCCAGACCGCCTCGCTCTCCGGCAGGTCCTCCAGGTCGTCGATGATGGCGCGCAGCGTGCGCGCGGCGCTCTCGTACTCGCCGTTCTGGTAGACGGCCAGGGCCCCGCCGAAGGCCCGGTCGAGCTCCTGCACCGTGGCGCCGCCCGACTTGCCGGCCAGGCGATCGCGCATCTCCGGCGCGGTGAGCACGCCGGCGGCCCGGTCGGTGGCGGCGGCGCGCAGCTGGTGGGCCAGCTCGGCCAGCTCGCCGTCCGGGGCGGGCGGATCGTGGACCGCCAGGATGGCGATGCGGTCGGCCGCCCCGGCGGGCGCCGCGGCCACGAGCAGCCAGAGGAGGGCGGCGCGGGTGGTCACGGGAGCGGGGCGGCGGCGTTGCCGGTGTTGCGGGTGTCGTGGAACACCTTGGGCCAGGGGGCCGCGGCGTCGAGGTGGCCGTCGACCACCACCGCGTAGAGCTTCCCGGAGGAGGACGGGAAGTAGGCCAGGGAGAGGCCGGCCCCGGGCGCCGTGTGGACGTTGCCGGGGCGCAGCGAGGCCAGGCCGGTGGTGAGCTGGGCGCTCCAGACGGTGGACCCGTCGGAGACCCGCAGCGCGTGCAGCGAGCCCCGGAAGGTGGGCACCAGCAGCACGGCCTCGCCGCCCGCCAGCGCCAGCGCGGTGAGCGGCTGGGCGCCCAGGTCCGGCGGGCTGGCCCAGAGGGCCGCCCCGGTGGCGGAGAGGCGGTGGAGCCGGTTGGTGGCGTCGCCGAGCACCAGCGAGCCGTCGGCGAGGATGATGGGGGCGGCCTGCGCCGGGCCGGCCAGGGTCTTCACCGTGCTGGTGACGCCGGCGGCGGTGGTGACGTTGAGGTTGCCGTCGGTGGAGTAGGTCCAGACGCGGTCGGTGGCGTCGATGGCGAGGGGGAGGTCGAGGTCGAGGCCGATGGAGGGTGGGGGTGGATTGGGTGGGATGGCGTTCCAGTTTTCTTGGAACAGGCCAGGAAGTGGCGTGAGACTCCTGAGCAGGCTGCCGGAAGCCGCGCTCAGAGATCCATCCCGCCGGATTGCAGGAGTGGTGGCGACAGCACTTATGCCGCCAGAGGGCATGCACCTCCCCCCCGCATCGACAGCAAACACCGCTCCTGAATCGGAACCGAAGTAGGCGGTGACGCCATCTGCCCCAACGGCAGGCCCCGACTGGATGGCCAGCGTCGTGTCGCAGCCGCTTCCGTTCTGGACCGAGCCGTCCAGGCCGACCATGAAGGCCCTACCGCTCTGGTTGCTGACAGCGATGCTCGCGAGCCCCACGGCCGGCGCCCCGGCGACCGCCAGGCTGCCCACCGTCGCCTCCCACTCTTTGGCCCCGGCGGCCGAGACCCGCACCAGCTGGTTGGCGCTGGCGCCGAGCCCCGCGATGACGCTGCCGTCGGCGAGCACGGCCACGGGCGTCATGTTGGCGCCCCCCTCGTACACCCACCTCAACCTCGTCACCGTCGGCCTCACCACGGCCACCTGCTGCGTGGAGTTGCCCGCCTCGTCGATGGCCACGGCCGTGAGCTCCACGGCCCGCTCGAAGTAGGGGAACGGGAGCGCCGCCAGGTCGAAGGTGTGGACCCAGTCGGTGCCGTCGAAGGTGGCGGCCGGCAGCTGGTCCGGCTGCAGGTCGAGCTTCACGGACACGCCGGCCAGGCCGCGGTCGTCGCGGGCGCGCACCTTCACCGTGATCTGGCCGTCGCGCGGGGTGGGCGAGGCGGCCAGCACCTCGATGGCGTCGATGGCCGGCTTGAAGTCGTCGCGCCAGCAGATCCCCTCCGGCGCGCAGTACTGGCCGGCGGGGCAGGTGCCGGGCGCGCTGCAGCGCGGCCGCTCCTCGACGGCGCCGCAGGCGGCGACCAGGGTGGCGAGGAGCAGGGTGGCGATCAGGGTGCGGCGCATGTGGTCTCTCCCACGTCAGAAGGCGAACCTGAGCGCCAGGCCGGCGCCCACCGCGACCCCGCCGGCCGCCAGCGTGGCCGCGCTGGCCGACCGCTTCCTCGTCCAGGCGTCGTGCGCCGCCCGGTAGGCGCCCGGGTCGCTGGCCGCGCTGGCGCGCGCCGCCTCGTCGCGGGCCTGCAGCGCCAGCACCGCGCCGGCGGCCAGCGCCGCGGCCCCGACCCCCACCAGCGCCCAGCCCGCCACCCGGCTCCAGCGCGGGGCGGAGCGCGGCACCTGCCGCTCCAGGCTCCGCAGCGCCTCCCGCACCGGACCCTCGGCCTCGACCCCGCTCGGCACCTCCAGGGTGCGGCGGGCCACCTCCACCGCCTGGGCGTCGGAGAGGACCAGGAGGAAGCTGCTCTCCTCGGCGCGCCCCTCCGCCGAGCCCCAGACCACGTGGGGAGAGGCCGGCCCGCGCCGCGGCCCGCGCCGCCTCGCCGGCCGTGGTGCACGGGATCCGGTAGTCGAGGAAGCGGTCGGCCAGGAGCCGGGCGGCGTCGGGCACGGCCTCGGCGCGCGCCAGCGCGGGATCCCCCGAGACGACCGGGCGGCAGAGCAGGGTCCGATCGGGCCCGGCGGCGAGCGCGAGGGCGGCGACGAGGGCGCTGGTCAGGGGCATGGACGGCCTCGACCTCCGGCGGTGGGCGGCAGGGTGAAGGTGCAGATCATCATCAGGAACGGCGGCAGTGCAAGGGCCATGCGCTGGTCCAACCGCGCGGAATCGCATGGACCGGTGGTCCTGGGACCGTCCGTTTCGCGGACCGATGGTCCGCCGCGCGGACCTGCCCCGGAACCGGACGGACCGTAAGTGCCCGATTTTCCGAAGGGCGCCTCCTGGCCCGGGGCCCGCACTGCACGGAAGCACACGCAACCGGCACTCCGCGTGCTACCGATCCCTGGACCCAGGAAGAGAACCACATGACCCTCCGCCAGCTCCCCTGCCTCGCCCTCCTCGCCGCGCTCGCCGGCTGCGGCGCCTCCTCGCGCGACTCCGTCCGCACCTGCCAGCTCCCCACCGACTGCGACCTCGGCTCCTCCTGCGTCCAGGGTGCTTGCCAGGCCTCGACGCCGCCGGTGGCCGACTTCACGGTGCCCGCCGGGCTCCTCACCCACCGCGCCGTCACCCTGGCCTCGACGGCCCATGATCCCGACCCCGGCCACGCCCTGGCCAGCCAGGCCTGGACGGTCGAGCCGCTCCTCGGTGGCTGCGCGCCGGACCTGGAGGGCGAGGACTCCGCGGCGCTCCAGCTGATCTTCTGGTGCGCCGGGACCTACCAGGTGACGCTCACGGTGACCGACTCCACCGGCCTGGCCGGCGCCCCGGCCAGCCGCACGCTGGCGGTCGCGGCGCTGACCGATCCCCCGACCGTCACCGCCACCGCCGCCCTGGCGGTGGACCACGCCTGCGCGGGCAACCCGCTGCAGTGCGGGCTGGCGAGCCCGGCGGCGCTCGCCGCCACCGGCCACTCCCCGGCCGGCGCCGCGCTCACCTACCGGTGGACGGCGCTCCCGCCCGACCAGAGCCGCGCCGGCGCCACGGCCGTGTTCGCCCCCTCGGCCACCGCCGCGGCCCCCAGCCTCGACCTCAGGACCTCCGGCGGCGCGCTCTCCGGCGCCTGGACGGTGCGCGTCCGCGTCACCGACCCGCAGGGCAACCTGGCCCAGGCCCTGGTGCCACTCACCGTGAACAACCGGCCCCCCTCCATCGCGGCGCCCCCGCTCTCGCTCGACCACCGCTACGAGGGCGCCGCCTACCGGGTGGACGCCTCGCTGGCCCTGCCGATGAGCGACCCGGACGGCGATCCGCTCGAGGCCTCGGCCACGCTGCTGGAGCCGGCGGGCAGCGGCTGCGCCGCCGCCTTCGACCTGGTCTCGCCGGGCGCGGGCGCCTTCTCGCTGGCCTGCCCGGCCGGGGCGGGGCTGATGGCCTCAGGCCGGCTGCTGCGCCTGGCGGCCCGGGACGTGAACGGGGCCTCGGCCACCGCGGACCTCCCGGTGCAGGTCCTCAACCGGGTCCCGGTGCTCCGGCCCGCGGCCGGCGCCACCGCCACCGAGCTGGCGCTCGACCACTCGGTGGGGCCGTGCCCCCTCGGTGCCGGGCGCTGCTTCCAGGCCACGGCCGCGAGCCCCTTCGTGGCGGTCGATCCAGACGGCGATCCCGTCGCGTCGATCACGCTCCTGCCCACCGTGGACCCCGACAGGACCGCCTCGGTGGCCGAGGTGGGCAGCGGTGCGGGCGCCGGCTCGGTGCGCTTCAGCACCCCCGTCGAGCGGCCCGCCGAGTTCCGCTCGGCGGCGGGCGCCAGCGGCTTCCGCGTCACCGCCACCGCCACCGACGGCTTCGGCGCCTCGCTGCCGGTGGAGCTCCCGGTCCGCGTCCTCAACCGGGCGCCGGTGGCCTCCTTCCTGGTCCCGGCCATCACCGTGGGCCACCGGTACGATGCGCCCGCCAGCGCCTACCTGGCCGACGCCACCCTCTCCAGCTTCTCGGATCCCGACGGTGATCCCCTGGCGGATGCCGGGAGCGGCGACGGCGCCGACTGCGCCGACGTCACCATCTCGTCGGACGGGGTCGCCTCGGTGGCCTGCCGCCACAGCGTGCCCTCCGGCGCCACCTACCCCACCCTGGCCGGCTTCCCGGGGGACCACCTGGTGGCCGCGGCGGTGAGCGACGGCTGGGAAGCGGCCAGCGCCAGCACCACGGTCACCATCACCAACCGGCCCCCCACGGTGCCGGCCTACACCGGGGCCGCCGAGTCCTGCGCCTGCATCTGCTCCTCGTGGGAGGTGGACGCGCCGACCATCTGCGCCGTCGAGCCGAGGTGGAAGGCCGACCTGACCAGCGTGCCGTTCCCCAGCCGCCCGGCCGACGCGGACGGCGATCTCCTGGCCGCCACCTTCAGCCCGGCCACCGGGCTCGGCGCCGCCACCGTGGTCGCGACCCCGGACGCCTGCACCACCACCTTCTCGGGCCTGTCCGTGCCGGTCACGGTGCAGGTGACCGTCAACGACGGCGTGAGCCAGGCCAGCGCGTCCTGGACCATCAACCGCGTCATCTGCTCGAAGGAGGGCGCGGTCTGCACCACCCCGCGGCCTCGCCGCTGATCGGTCCGACCAGGTAGCCGGGTGCGACCCTCCGGCTCAGGCCTCCGCTGACACGACCAGGCCGACGACCGCCGCCACGCAGCCGGCGGCGGCCAGCCCCACCACCAGCCCGGGGGTGATGGCCAGGGGCAGGGAGTGCGTCGCCACGGCCGCCAGCCCCAGCTGGACCGCCCCGGGCAGCACCGCGAAGGCGGTGGCCAGGGCGGCCGCCACGGAGCCCGCCATGATGAAGGGGCGCGGGTCGCGGCGGGGCGGCGGCAGCTCCGCCATGACCTGGGCGGTGAAGCCGCCGTCCTCCACGTAGGGCTCGTCGGCCAGCAAGGCCTCCAGCTTCTCCGGGTCGAGCGTCATGGCGATCCCTCCGCGCCGAGCGGCGTGAGCAGGCGGCGCAGCTTCTCCTTGCCGCGCAGGATGTTGGTCTTCAACGTGCCGATGGGGCAGTCGAGGATGGCCGCCGCCTCCTCGTGGCTCACGTCCTGGCCGTAGGCCAGCGCCAGGGCGGCCCGCTCGTCGGCCCGCAGGGCGCCGAGCGCCCGCTCGAGGTCGTGCCGGTCGATGGCCACCTCGGCCAGATCGCGGGCCGGGGGCTCCGGCGCCACGTCGGGCGCCGGGAGCTTGCGGACCTGGCCCGCCCAGCCGTTCCAGGCGATCCGGTAGAGCCAGGTGGAGAGCCGCCCACCGCCGCGCCAGGTCTTCAGGTGCTTGTAGGCCTTGAGGAAGGTCTCCTGGGCCAGGTCGTCGGCCAGGGCGGCGTCGCCGGCGCAGAGCCGGCGCAGCAGGCCGCGCACCGCGCTCTGGTGCCGACGCACCAGCTCGGCGAAGGCGCGCCGGTCGTCGCTCGCGAGGACGCGCGCGACCAGCTCGGTGTCCGACGGCCCCATGCGTCCCTTCTTAGCCCACCGAGGGCGCGTCGGCCTGCTTGCGCCCGGTCACCCAGTGGGAGACCAGGTGGCCGATCCCCACGAAGCCCACGATGAGGCCGATGGGCCAGAGGCGCTCCTGGCGAAACGCGAGGAGGAAGAAGAGGCTGATCCCGACGCCGTCGAGAACCAGCTTGATCCCCTTCTGCAGGTCGGTCTCCTTGGTCTTCCTCTCGCCCCCCTCGAGCAGCTCGAGCGGCAGGGGCTGGCCCTTCTCGAGGGCGAGGCGGATGGTCTGGTGGCGCAGCTCGCGGGAGCGGTGCAGGAACCAGAAGACGATCCCGACGATGGCGGTCGAGGCGAGGAAGACGATAGAGACGATGAGGATCGGGGTGAGGTCCATCTTGAGGTCCATGGTGCTCCAGTGGGCCCCGCGGGGCGAAGTCGCGCGGCGCGGCGGTGTGGTCTTCGGCACCTGAGACGCGGCGGCGGGCGCCGGCGGATTCAAGGGGGCGTCGATTTCGTGGGGGGGCGCGCCCGGCCGGGCCGAGCCTCGACCCGGAGCCCCAATCCCGAGCCCCAATCCCGAGCCCCAGCCCAGCCCCAGCCCCCGCCCCTGCCTCGACCGCGACCGCGACCGCGACCCCGACCCCGACCCCGACCTCGACCGCGACCGCGACCCCGACCTCGACCTCGACCTCGACCCAGACCCGGACCCCGACCCCAGGCCCGAGCCCCGGCTCCCCCAAGTCCAGTCAAGTCCTCCCCCAAACGGACGGTTCGGACGTCCGAACCGATATCGGCCCATCGTAGCCATGCCCCCCCGAACGGATTATTCGGGCGCACGAACCGATATCGCTTACCTCCCCTTCCCCGCCCGGGCCGCCTCGTCTCACCTCCGGGCGCCGCCTGGTATGGACTGACCGTGACCTGGCGCCCCTCACCCCTGCAGCGCGCGGCGGCCGGTGCCGCCGGGCTGGCGCTGGCCATGGGCATCGGGCGGTTCGCCTACACGGCGCTGCTCCCCGGACTGCAGCGGGCCCACGGCCTCGACGACGCGGCCGGCGGGCTCATCGCCTCCGCCAACCTCACCGGCTACCTGGCCGGCGTGCTCTGGGCGCGCCGCACGCCGCCGGGGCCGCCCCGCCTCTGGCTGCTGCGGGTCGGCCTGCTGGGCAGCGTGCTCACCACGGCGGCCTCGGTGGGCGCCTCCGGGCTGGCCGGCTGGGCGGCGGTGCGCTTCGCCGCCGGCGTGGCCAGCGGCCTGGTGTTCGTGCTGGTCTCGGCGGCGGTGCTGGAGGCGCTGCCGCGCGGGCGCGAGCGGCTGGCGGGGCTGCTCTTCGCCGGGGTGGGGCTGGGCATCGCGCTCTCCGGGGTGGTGGCGGCGGCCACCGCGGCGGCGGCCTGGCAGGCGCCCTGGCTCCTGCTGGGCGGCGCCGCGCTCCTCCTGGCCCTGCCGGCCCTGCTCATGGCGCCGGGCCAGCCGGTGCTGCACCCGGCGCCGGCGGGCGGCCGCCACGACGGCGTCACCTTCGGCCGGCTGGCGGTGGCCTACGGCCTGGAGGGGCTGGGCTACATCGTCAGCGGCACCTTCGCGGTGCGGGCGGTGCAGCAGACGCCGGGCCTGGAGGGCTGGGCGGCCTGGGTCTGGGTGGCGGCCGGCCTGGCGGCGGCCCCCTCGGCGGCGCTGTGGGGCTGGGCGGCGCGCCGCCTCGGCCTGCGCTGGGCGCTCACCGCGGCCTTCGCCACCCAGGCGGTGGGCATGGCGCTGCCGGCCCTCTCCGCCTCCGGCGCGGCGGCGGTGCTGGGTGCGCTCTTCTTCGGCGGCACCTTCATCGGCATCGTCACCCTCACCGTGGACCTGGCCCGCCGGCTCATGCCGGAGGCGGCGGTGCGGGCCATCGGCTCGCTCACCGCGGTCTACGGGGTGGGGCAGGCGGTGGGCCCGTACCTGGCCGGGCGGCTCTCCCAGGCCACCGGCCACCCGGCCCCGGCGGTGCTGGCGGCCGCCGGCGCGGTGGCGCTGGGGGCGCTGGTGCTGGCGCTGCCGGCCGCGGCGGGCGATCCGTGAGGACCCGCCGGGAGGCCGCGCCTCACGCCGGCACACCGGGCCCGCCGCGCGGACGCGCCGGCGGGCCGAGCTTTCACCCACAGTCACCACCGAGGAGGACCGGATGCCGTACGTGAACATCAAGATCACCCGCGAGGGCGCCACGCCCGCGCAGAAGGCGGCGCTCATCAAGGGCGCCACCGAGCTCCTGCAGCAGACCCTGGGGAAGAACCCGGCCACCACGGTGGTGGTCATCGACGAGGTCGACACCGACAACTGGGGCATCGGCGGCGAGTCGGTGACGGTGCGGCGCAAGCGGGGGAGCTGAACCCGCCTGGCCGCGGTCCCCTCACCCCGGCCCTCTCCCCGGAGGGGAGAGGGAGCCTCAACCCGTGGGGGCTGGGGCTCAACGGAGGAACTCAGGGCTCGTCCGCTCGAGCTCCCTCTCCCCCGGCTTGCTGGGGGAGAGGGATGGGGTGAGGGGGCTGGACGCGTGCACATGGGCCCCTCACCCCGGCCCTCTCCCCGGAGGGGAGAGGGAGCCTCAACCCGTGGGCTGGGGCTCAACGGAGGAACTCAGGGCTCGTCCGCCGAGCTCCCTCTCCCCCGGCTTGGCGGGGAGAGGGATGGGGTGAGGGGGCTGGACGCGTGCACATGGTCCCCTCACCCCGGCCCTCTCCCCGGAGGGGAGAGGGAGCCTGAACCCGTGGGCTGGGGCTCAACGGAGGAACTCAGGGCTCGTCCGTCCCTCTCCCCCGGCTTGCTGGGGGGGGATGGGGTGGGGCTGGACGGTGCGGGCCCTCACCCCGGCCCTCTCCCCGGAGGGGAGAGGGAGCCCGAACCCTCGGGCTCACCCACCGGAGGAGCGCCCAGCGTGCGCTCCCGGCGTGCGCGCCCAGTGTGAGCACCCTGTGTGAGCGCCCGACCAGCGCACCGCCCCTACCCGCGCGACAGCCGCCTGCGCTCCAGCACGGCGTCGGCGGCCTGCGCCACCAGCTCCGGCCCCAGCGCCTTGTCGAGCACGGCGTCGGCGCCGGCCGCCTCCAGCCGCGGCTCGAGGCCCGGCTCCATCTTGCCGGTCACCACCACGATGGCCAGGTCGGCCTCGCCGCCGGCGCGGCGGATCGTCTTCACGAACGCCTCGCCGTCCATGTTGGGCATGACGACGTCGGTGACCAGCAGGTCGAGCGCCAGCAGCTCCTCCGAGAGCACCCGCAGGCCGTCCTGGCCGTCGCTGGCGGTGACCACCTCGAAGCCGCGGTCGGCCAGGGCGTCCGCCAGCATGCGGCGCACCAGGGCGTCGTCGTCCACCACCAGGGCGCGGCGGGCCCGGGCGGAGATGTGGGCGATGGCGGCCTGCAGCGCCGCCTCGCTCTCGGGGTCCAGCGTGAAGCGCACGCCCATGCCGTTGGCGTTGGCGAAGGCCACCACGGCCTGCGCCCTGAGCTCGGCGCCGTTGGGCAGCCGGAAGTCGAGGGCCAGGGTGGCGCCCACCGGCTGCGGCCTGGAGGAGCGGATGAAGGCGCCGCCCTGCGAGAGGTTCTCGATGAAGTCCGCCTCCAGCTCCTGCTCGGTGGCGTACTCGATGACCGCGCGGGCCGCCGCGGCGGCGGGTGCGGCGGGTGCGGCGGCAGGCGCCGCGGCGGCAGGCGCGGCGACGGGCGCAGCCAGCCAGGCCGGCGCGGGCGGCGGCGGCGGGGCCGTGGTTTCCGGCGAGGCCGGCGAGGGCACCAGCACCTTCACCGGCGCCTTGACGTTGAAGCGGGGCGCGTAGCGCACGCCGCTGGCGGTCGGAGCGCGCGCCACCAGCCCCTCGTGCACGGCGGCTGCGCCGGCCGGGATGGCCAGGCCGAAGCCGGCAGGCAGGCCTGGCTCGGCGGCGGCGGTGGTGCGCACCGAGGTCACGCGGGTCTTCACGCCCACCGGCTTGTCGGCGCCGGGCAGGCGGAAGACCACCAGCACCTCGTCACCGGCCGGGGGCGCCATGGGGGCGGCGATGAAGAGCTCGCGCTGGTCGGCCTGGTAGCTCACGCCCTCCAGCCCGGCGCCGCCGAGGTCCAGCGCCAGCATGGGCCGGTCGAGCGGGTTGCGCCGGCGCGCGGCCGGGGCCCCCACGTCGGTGAAGAGCCGGGCGGTGCGGTCGAACAGCTCGGCCGGCTTGAGCCCCAGGAGCTTGAGCTCGCACAGCTCGAGGTGGGCGTCGAAGGCCTTGCGCTCGCCCTCGGCCATGCCACCGAGCGGGCTGGCGCGGCCGCCGGCGCGGGCCGACCAGAAGGTGAGCCGGGCCCTGGCCCGCTCGTCGAAGGCGTCGGCCAGGAAGCGGACCACCACCACCAGCGTCTTGGAGGAGGTGCGGTAGGCGAGGTCCACCTCGCCGAGCGCGGAGCCGAACAGGTGAGGGAACCCGCAGGCCAGCCGCTCGGCCGCGAGCAGGCGGTCACCGGAGGCCCGGACGAAGACACATGCGAAGTCGATGAAGCTCATGGCGGTGGCGCGGCGTCGGGCCGCGCGCTCCCCTTCGTGCAAGCAAAAGGCCGTCGAAATCCTGAGAGATACCGGCCGCGGACCCGGGATGGACGGACCCGGGGGTCAGTATACACCCGTGATGTGGACCCACCTCCCACGCCGGGAGGGCCACGGATCAGGGGCCGGCGGGGGTGCAGCTGCTGCCGGCCTGGACCACGGCCTGGCAGGTCCCGCCCCCCTCGACCTCCACCCGGCTCGACCCCGGCCCACCGGCCACGGTGCCGGTGACCGGGCCGGACGAGTGGACCAGGGCGATGGAGCCGCCGGTCACCTGCACCGTGGCGCCGGCCACCGGGTAGCCGGTGGCGTACACGGTGGAGCCGCCGGCCGCGACCAGCGAGAGCGACTCGCCGCCCTCGCCGCCCAGCGTCAGCCGGCTCGCCCCGCGCGCCTCCGCGGTGAAGGCCGCGGCCGCGGCGCCGGTCACCGAGACCCGCGCCTCGGCGGCGGCGACCACCCCGGCCAGCGCCGGCGCGGCCAGGCGCAGCCGCAGCGGGTGCACGGAGGTGAAGGTCTGGACGTCGATGCCGGTGATGAGCGTGCCCTCGCGCACCTGGAGCTCGACGTGGCCCAGCACGTTCTCGTCGCCGGTGATCACCGCCTCGGCCTGGTCCTCGCCGACGGCCACGGTGGCCTGGATGCCCAGCCCCACCACCACCCGCTCGAAGGGGGCCACGTCGAAGGTCCGCTCGGCGAACACGCCGTTCCCCTCCACGTGGGCGTCGCAGGCGGCCAGGGCCAGCGCCAGGGTGGCGACGGCCGCGGGGCGGAGGTGGCGGGGGCGCAGGCGGGGCGACGGCTGGCGAGGTGGCATCGGTGGGGGGCGCCCCGGCGTGGACGGCCGGGCGGTGGGCAGGCAGATACCACGGCCTGCGCACCCACCGCCCGTCTCTCTCCCGGAGAGGACCACAGGATGCCGGCCCCAGGTCACGGGCGCGTCACGGGCGCGGCCCCACCCGCCAGCACGGTCTCGCCCACCGCCAGCACCCGCACCCGCTCCGGCGGCAGGCCGCGCCGCAGCCGCTCCGCCTCGAGCCGACGCGGCGGCTCGTCGAGCGGCTCGTCGGTGAGCTTGAAGGTGCCCCAGTGCATCGCCAGGAAGGTGCCGGCGCCCAGCGCCTGGAAGGCGGCCAGCGCCTGCTCCGGGTTGAGGTGCTGCGCCTCCATGAACCAGGCCGGGTCGTAGGCCCCGATGGGCAGGAGGGCCGCGTCGAGCCGGGGGAAGCGCCGCCCGATCTCGGCGAACCCCTCGAACCAGGCGGTGTCGCCGGAGTGGTAGACGGTGGCGCTCCGGCCCTCGATGACGAAGCCGCCCCAGAGCGTCTGGTTGCCGTCGAGCAGGCCGCGGCGGCTCCAGTGCTGCGCCGGCACGAAGGTGACGCGCACCCCGCCCACCCGGGTGGACTGCCACCAGCCGAGCTCGGTGCAGAAGAGGCCGTTCTTGCGGAAGAACCGCTCCAGCCGCTGCCCCGCGATGACCGGCGCCTTCACGGCGGTGAGGGTCGGCAGGTCGAGGTGGTCGTAGTGGCTGTGGCTGACCAGCTGCGCGTCGATGCGGGGCAGCGCCTCCACCGTGAGCCCGGGCGCCACGTTCCGGTCGATGCCGCCGAAGAGCGTGGGCCCGAGCGCGGGGTCGATGAGCAGCGAGACGCCGTCGAGCTGCACCAGCCAGCTGGCGTGGCCCAGCCAGGTGAGGCGGGCCGGCTCGCCGGGCCCGGGCGGGCTGGCCAGCAGGGCGCGGTCGGGCGCGACGCTGGCCACCGGGGCGCGGTCGGGCGCCACGCGCCGGCGGCCGGCCAGCTTGTCCACCACCATCCACTTGAAGACGGCGCCGGGGCCCTTGGGGCTCGAGCCGTCCAGGTTCACGAAGCGGCCGCGCGGGTCCATGGGCTGTCCGGGGGGGGCGAGGGCGAAGGCCGGGCCGGCCAGCGCGGCGGACGCCAGTCCGGCCAGGGCCAGGGCGAGCGCGGCGGCGGGGCGGGCGAGGCGCGGCAGGCGGCTGGGTGGCACGGTCACACGAGTAACAGGCGGCGGGCCGGGCGCCATCCCACGGGCGGGGCGGCCGGGGCCCAGGCGCCGCCTCACCAGGCGTCGAAGGCCTGCAGCGCCCTGGTCACGTCGAAGCGAAAGTCGCCCGGCTCGGAGATCCGCAGCGGCGGGGCCGGCAGCCGGAGCCGCTCGACCAGCCGGTTGTAGCCGAGGTCGGCCAGGGTCCTGAGGTGCACGGCGTCGTAGAGGTTGTACTCCACCAGCAGGCGCAGGGCGGCGGCGTCGCCGCGCCGCCAGGCGCTCCAGAGCCGCACCGCGTCCAGGCCGCCCAGCCCCTCGATGCCGGGTGGCCGGCGCAGCCCCTCCTCGTGCTCCAGCAGCTTCAGCCCCCCGGCGTGGCCGAGCCGACGCCACAGGTGGCACAGGTCCAGGTGGGCCAGCGTGCCGCGCCACCCGGGGAAGAAGCGCTGCAGCACCGGCACGTCGAAGCACAGGCCGTTGAAGGTGACCAGCAGCTTCCAGCGCGCCGCCTGCCTCGGGAACTCGTCGAGGTCGCGGCCGGAGACCAGCACCCGCGGCCCGTCGCGGTCGAGCAGGCCGATGGCGGTCACCTCGTCGCCGCCGTCGGTCTCGATGTCGAGGAAGCAGGCGTCGGCCGCGAAGGCGGGGTAGAGCCGCCAGCGCTCCGAGCGGGGCAGGAGGCGCGCCAGCCCGTCGGCGTCGCCGGCCTCCAGCAGGGCCCGGGCCCGGCCCACCGCCTCGCGCACCCGCGCCGCGGTGCGCGGCGGCAGGGGCAGCGTGGCGTCGGGCGCGGCGGCCAGGTCGTCCCAGGTGCGCACCCCGGCGTCCCACAGGCGCGACTCCAGCCAGGCGCCGACGCCGGGGGTGAGGCGGAAGGTGGAGCGGATCACGGGGCCTCCCGCTCCCAGGCGCTGCGCCAGGCGCCGCTGGCCTGGGCGTGGGCCAGGAACCGCTCGTAGAACGGGTGGCGCGCCACGGTGGCGCCGTCGCCCACCACCACCAGCTTCTTGCGGGCCCTGGTCAGGGCCACGTTCATGCGGCGCACGTCGGCCAGGAAGCCCACCTCGCCGTCCTCGTTGGCGCGGACCAGCGAGACCACCACCGCCTCCTTCTCCCGCCCCTGGAAGCCGTCCACCGTGTCCACCTCCAGCCCCTGCTCGACCCGGGCCGCCAGCAGCGCCCGCAGCCGCTGCACCTGCCCGTCGTACGGGGTGATGACCGCCACCTCGGCCGGCGAGACGCCCAGCGCCAGCACCCGCTCCACCTCGGCGGCGCACAGGGCCGCCTCGCCCTGGTTCTCGCGGCTGTCGCTGCCCTCCGGCGTGGCCTCCTCGAAGCCGCGGCCGGAGGTGTCCACCACCTCGAGCGGCGCGTCGTCGAGGTGGTGGCCCGCCACCGCCGGGTGGGCCCTGAGCAGCCCGCCGTAGAGCGCGTCGGAGGGGAACCGCATGATGGCCTCGTTCATGCGGTGCTGCTCGAGCAGCGTCACCTTCACCGCGTCGCCGTGCAGGTCCACCAGCCGCTCGAAGAGCGAGCGCCCCAGGCCGCCGGCCTGCGCCGCCGCCGACAGCACGGTGGGCGGCAGCTGCAGGTGGTCGCCCGCCAGCACCACCCGCCCGGCGCGCAGCAGCGCCAGGTAGCAGGCCGGCTCCACCGCCTGGGTGGCCTCGTCCACCACCGCCAGCGGGAAGCGCCGGCCGGCCAGCGCCGACCCGTCGAGGCCGGTCAGGGTGGCCAGCACCACCGGCGCCCGGTCCAGCACCTCGCGCTCGGCCCGCGCCGAGAGGGCGCGCGCCTCCGCCAGCAGCGCCCGGGCGTCGCGCTCGGCCGAGCGGGCCTCGCTGAAGCGCCCCGGGCCGCGCTGCTGGCGGCGCTTCGAGGCCACCCGGCGCAGCGCGAAGGCCTGGTCCATCAGGTCGCGGGCGATGCGGGCGTTCTCGTGCGCCTCGGCGCGGGCCGAGAGGGTGTGCTCGAGCAGGGAGGGCAGCACGCGGGCCGGGTGGCCCACCCGCACGCCGTCCAGGCCGGCCGCCAGCAGCCGCTCCAGCAGGTTGTCCACCGCCAGGTTGGACGGGGCGCAGGCCAGCACCCGCTCGCCGCGGGCCACGGCGCGCCGGATCACCTCCACCAGCACGGTGGTCTTGCCGGTGCCGGGCGGGCCGTGCACCAGCGCCAGGTCCTCGGCGCGGTCGGCCAGGTCGAGGGCGCGCCGCTGCTCGTCGTTGAGCTGGCAGGGCAGGTCGGGGCCGCGCGGACGGGCCTCGAAGCGCGGGGGCTCGCCGCACAGCACCCGGTGCCAGCGCCGCCCCTCCGGCGCCTCGCCCATGCGCCGCACCCCCGCCGAGAGCCGCTCCCAGGTGACGGGCGAGGGGGTCAGCTCCAGCACCACCCGGCCGTCCACCGCCCAGTCGGGCGGGGGCTCGTCGAAGAGCACCGAGACCCGGGTCCGGGTGCGCCGCGCCACCACGCCGCTCGGCTCGTCGTCGCGCGGCTCGCGCCGCAGCGTCACGGTGACCAGCGCCCCCACGCCCAGCCGCGCCCCGTCCAGCGGGGCGCCGCGCCGCTCGTAGCCCACCAGGGCCCGCCCGGCCAGCGCCCCCTCCTCGGCCGCCTCCACGTCGGCCAGCGCCAGGCCGCGGGCCTCGCGCTCGGCCAGCGAGAGCCGGGCGCGCGCCTCGTCGAGCCGCGCCCGCTCCTCGGCCCGCTCGGCGTCGAGCAGGCCCTGCAGGTGCGCGAGGTGGTCGGGCAGGTTCACCGGCAGGGTTATACGCGGCGCCCGGGCGCGGCCGGCCTGATCCGGCGCGGGCGGGTCACCCCGGAGGCTGTAGGCCGAACCCTGGGGCCGGTCCGACCCGCAGCGTCGCACCCGAATGGGTGAAGAGGCTCGAACGAATTCATCAGCCATTACAGCTTCTTGGCGATCCGGCGGCCAGATCGGCCGTGCGAACGGATGATGCAACGGGAGCAGGGCAGATGGGGTCCTCCTCCGCCGCCTCCGCCCTGCAGGGCTCGCGCGCCGTCGCCGGCGTGCCGGCCGGCGTGCGCGAGTTCGCCGACGAGGCGACCGCGCTGCGGGCGCTGCTGCTCGAGCTCAGGGCCGACCTGCCGCAGGAGCGCGGGCCGGCCCGCGAGTCGGACCGGGCCCGCTTCGCCGAGGCGCTGGCCGCCCTGGGCGAGCTGGCCATCACCACCGAGGAGATCGAGCCGCTGGTGGCGTCGGCCTGCACCCTGGTGCTGGAGACCCTCGACGTGGACGGCGTGGCGCTGCTGCAGGAGACCCGGGCGCCGGCCGAGCTGCTGGTGCGCGCCGCCGCCGGGTGCCTGCTGGAGACCAAGGGCACGGTGATGCCGGCCGGCGAGGCCACCCAGGCCGGCTTCGCCCTGGCCAGCCGCGGCTCCACCGCCACCGCCGACGCCCGGGCCGCCTGGATGGGCGACCGCTTCCTGGCCACCCACGACCTGGTGGCCGCCGCGCTGGTCACCCTGCCCGGCTTCGCCCGGCCGCGGGTGCTGCTGGGCGCTTACGCCGGCCGGCGGCGCGCCTTCGCCCCCGACGAGATCCGCTTCCTGGAGGCCGCGGCCGGCTCGCTGTCGGCCGCCCTGGCCCGCTGCCGCGCCGAGGCCGACCGCAAGGAGCTGCAGGCCCGCCTGGCCACCGCCGACCGCATGGTCTCGGTGGGCACGCTGGCGGCCGGGGTGGCGCACGAGCTCAACAACCCGCTGGCCTACGTCAACGCCAACATCACCTTCCTGGCGGAGCAGACGGTGCTGCTGGCCAGCCTGCTCCCCGCCTCGGCCCGCGCCGACGAGGAGGTGGCCGACGTCCTGATCCAGCTGCGCGACGCGGCCCGCGACGCCCGCGACGGCGTGGAGCGGATGCGGGTCATCGTGCGCGACCTGAAGTCGCTGTCGCGCGCCGACGACTCCAAGGTCGGGCCGGTGGAGCTGGGCCCGGTGCTCGACAGCTGCATCAACGTGGCCGGCAACGCCTTCAAGCACCGCGCCCGGCTGGTCAAGGACCTGCGGCCGCTGCCAGCGGTGCGCGGCAACGAGGCCCGCCTCGGGCAGATCTTCCTCAACCTGCTGATCAACGCCTCCCAGGCCGTGCCGGAGGGGGCCCCCGAGCAGCACGAGATCCGCATCACCACCAGGCCCCAGGGCGACGACCACGTGGTCGTCGAGTTCAGCGACACCGGCTGCGGCATCGCGCCGGAGGTCCTGCCGCGCATCTTCGACCCGTTCTTCACCACCAAGCCGCCGGGCGTGGGCACCGGTCTGGGGCTCTCCATCGTCCACGGGATCGTGGCCGCCATGAAGGGCGAGATCCAGGTGCAGTCCACGCCGGGGCGGGGCTCCACCTTCCGCGTGGTCCTGCCGGTGGCCGGGCACGACCCGGCCGACGACGAGCAGGACGCGCTCCCCCCGGCCACGACGCCGGGCCGGCGGCGGGCCCGCATCCTGGTGGTGGACGACGAGCCCCTGGTGGGCACGGTGCTGCAGCGCACGCTGGGCTCCGACCACGAGATCGTCTGCTGCGGCGGGGCCCGGGCCGCCCTCGACCGGGTGCTGGGCGGCGAGCCGTTCGACCTGGTCTTCTCCGACCTGCAGATGCCGGAGATGACCGGCATGGACCTGCACAGGGAGCTGGCCCGGTCGCGGCCCGACCTGGCCAGCCGAATGGTCTTCCTCACCGGCGGCGCCTGCACCGACGCGGCGCGCGACTTCCTCATGGAGCCGGGGCGGGAGTGCCTCGAGAAGCCCTTCGACCTCCCGGCCATCCGGGCCGTCCTGGCGCGCCGGCTCGCGGCGCCGGCGGCCCCGGCGACCTCGACGGCGCGGCCGTAGCCCGCCGGCCCCGGCGGGCGTCCGGCCCGCCGCCCCGCTATCCTGGCGGCGTGGCAGCTCCAGCAGATCCCACCGACCCGACCGACCCCACCGATCCCTTCGACGGCCCGGTCTCCCTGCCGCTCGACGGCGTGCTCGACCTGCACGCCTTCCACCCGGGCGACCTCGGGGAGCTGCTGCCGGCCTGGATCGACGAGAGCCACGCCGCCGGCCTGCGCGCGCTCAGGGTGGTGCACGGCAAGGGCACCGGCGCCGTGCGCCGCTCGGTGGAGGCGCTGCTGGCGCGCCACCCGCTGGTGCTGGCCTTCCGCCCGGCCGACGAGGCGGCGGGCGGCTGGGGCGCCACGCTGGTGACCTTGCGGGGGTGAGGGGCGGGCGCCTACCGCTCGCCCACCGCCGACTTCGCCACCTCGAGCGCCTCGGCCAGCCGGTCCACCTCCGGCCCGCCGCCCTGCGCCAGGTCGGGCGCCCCGCCGCCCTTGCCGCCGAGCAGCGGCACCGCGGTCCTGAGGGCGTCGCCCATGGAGGGCCCCGGCCCCCTGGGCCTGGCGAAGCACAGGTAGGCCTTCCCGTCCTCGGCCGCGCCCAGGAGCGCGATGCGCCCGCGCGCCTGGAGCCCCTGGGCCACGCCGCGCAGCCAGGCGGCCGCCCCGGCGCCGGGCGGCGCCAGCACGGCGCACACCACCGGCCCGCCGGCCGCGGCCAGCCGCCCGGCCTCGGCGTCGGCCAGCGCCAGCCCCAGCCGCTCGCCCTCCTTGCGGCGCGCCGCCAGGTCCTCGGCGGTGCGCGCCGCGGCCTCCGCCACCTCGGCGGAGGCGCAGCGCAGCGCCTCGGCCGCCCGCGCCACCCTCTCGTTCAAGGTGGCCAGCAGCCGCACCGTCCGGCCGCCGCAGACGAACTCCACCCGCGCGCCGGCGCCCCACTTCGAGGCCTTCAGCACCGCCACCGCGCCCACCGCGCCGGTGCGCCTGGGGTGGGTGCCGCCGCAGGGCGAGGCGTCCACCACCCCGCCGCTGGCGGCGTCGCCCACCACCACCACCCGCGCACCCTTGACCGCCTCCTTGCGCAGCGGCAGCGCCGCCAGCTCGTCGGGGGCGAAGTCGCGCGCCTCCACCGGCAGGTCGCGGAAGACCAGGTCGTTGGCCCGGGCCTCCACGGCGCGCAGCGCGGCCGCGTCCAGCCGGCCCACCGGGCAGTCGAGGTCGATGGTGGAGGCCTCCTCGCCCAGGTGGAACGAGAGGGTGCGGGCGCCCAGCGCCGCCTCGAAGGCCGCCGAGAGCAGGTGCTGGCCGTGGTGCTGCTGCAGGTGGTCGCGCCGGCGGGCCGGGTCCACCTCGCCGCGCACCGGCCCGGCCGGCAGCGGCCCGGCCAGGGCGTGCCGGATCTCGCCGTCCACCTCCTGCACGTCGAGCACCGCCACCCCGCCGAGGACCCCGCGGTCGGCCGGCTGGCCCCCGCCCTCGGGGTAGAAGGCGGTGCGGTCCAGCACCACCGCCGGGTGGTCGCCCAGGGTGCGCACCGCCACCACGGCGGCGTCGAAGGAGAGGCGGTCGGGATCGGTCAGCCAGAGCCGTTCGGTCACGGGTCGCATCCTACCTCCGCGACGGGCCAACGACCCAAATCACCCGTCGCGAGGCGGGGTTGGCCCTTTGTGAGCAGCAGGTGACGGGACCATTGGCCGCTGGGGCGGAACCGGGTATCTTCCGCGCGCCCTCACGCCAGGAGCGCCCCAATGTTGCAGCGGCTGATGCCCAAGAGCGACGACTTCTTCTCGGACTTCGAGGCCCAGGCCGCCGCGGTGGTCGAGGGCGCCATCCTCCTCAAGGCGCTGCTCGACGACTTCACCGACGTGCCGGCCAAGTGCCAGGCCATCAAGGACGTGGAGCACCGCGCCGACGACATCACCCACCGCGCCTTCGCCCGCCTGCACACCCAGTTCATCACCCCCTTCGACCGCTCCGAGATCCACCGGCTCCTCTCGCGCATCGACGACGTGCTGGACCTGGCCGACGCCGCCGCCGAGCGGCTCGGGCTCTACGACATCGACGTGGTGCTGCCCGAGGCCCGCGAGCTGGCCGCCGTGCTGGTGGAGCAGTCGCGCAAGATGGAGGAGGCCGTGAAGGGGCTGCGCAACATGAAGAAGAACCCGCAGCTGATCCTGGAGGCCTGCAAGGAGATGAACGTGCTGGAGAACCAGGCCGACACGCTCACCCGGCAGACCATGGCCAAGCTCTTCAAGCGCGGCAACGACCCCCTCACGGTCATGAAGTGGAAGGAGATCATCGACCTGATCGAGGACGCCACCGATCGCGCCGAGGACGTGGCCAACGTCATCGAGGGCGTGGTGCTCGAGCACGCTTGAGGCCGCGCGCCTCCGGACCGCCACCATGCTCCTCTACGCCGTCGTCATCGGGCTGGTCCTCGTCGCGCTGGCCTTCGACTTCATCAACGGCTTCCACGACGCGGCCAACTCCATCGCCACGGTGGTCTCGACCCGGGTGCTCACCCCCCTGTGGGCGGTGGCCTGGGCGGCCTTCTTCAACTTCATCTCCGCGGCGCCGGTGCTGTGGGGCGTCGAGCTCAAGGTGGCCAACACCATGGGCAAGGGCATCATCCACTTCGACGCCCTGAAGGCGCAGGGCTCCACCGCCGTGCTGCTGGTGGTCTTCGCGGCGCTCATGGGCGCCATCGTCTGGAACCTGCTCACCTGGTACTGGGGGCTGCCCTCCTCCTCCTCCCACGCGCTGGCCGGCGGCATGATCGGCGCCACCCTGCCGGCCCTGGGCCCCTCCGGGCTGGTGGGCTCGGGCATCCTCAAGATCACCATGTTCATCGTGCTCTCGCCGGTGATCGGCATGGTGCTCGGCACCAGCATGATGGTGGCCACCGCCTGGATCGTGCAGGGCTTCACGCCGGCCAAGGTGGACAAGTGGTTCCGCAAGCTGCAGCTGGTCTCGGCCGCCATCTTCAGCTACAGCCACGGCACCAACGACGCCCAGAAGGTCATGGGCATCATCGGCGTGGTGCTCTTCGGCACCATCTGGAGCGGCCAGGAGTTCCACATCCCGATCTGGGTGGTGCTCTCCTGCCACGCCGCCATCGGCCTGGGCACCATGTTCGGCGGCTGGCGCATCGTGAAGACCATGGGCACCGGCCTCACCAAGCTGCAGCCCATCGGCGGCTTCTGCGCCGAGACCGGCGGCGGGGTGACCATCCTGGCCCTGGCCCACTACGGCATCCCGGTCTCCACCACCCACACCATCACCGGCGCCATCGTCGGGGTGGGCGCCACCCGGGGCACCCGGGCCGTCCGCTGGGGCGTGGCCGGGCGCATCATCTGGGCCTGGGTCTTCACCATCCCGGCGGCCGCGCTGGTGGCGGCGGCGGTCTACTTCATGACCCACGGGCTGGTGCTGGTCTTCGGCTGACGCCCCGCTTGGGGCCACCGCAACCTTCGCCGGCCGGGCGTGTTCTGGATCTGGAGATGGCCCAGGACTCCGACGCGGCGCTCATGCTGGCGTTCCAGCGCGGCGACGCCGCGGCGTTCCGGGCCCTCTACGAGAGGCACGCCCGCGCCATGGTCGCTTTCTGCCACCGCTTCGTGAAGGACCCCGCCCGCGCCGAGGAGCTGGCGCAGGACGTCTTCGTGAAGCTCTACCGGTCGGCCCACCGCTACCTGCCGAGCGCCCGCTTCAAGACCTTCCTCTACCGGGTGGCCACCAACCACTGCCTGAACGAGCTGCGGCGGGGCGAGTACGCGGCGCACCAGGTGTCGCCCGGCGCCCCGGCCGACGAGGCCGACGGCCGCGAGGCCGCCCCGGACCTCGACGCCTTGCCCTCCGGCGACGCCTCGCCCCAGCAGGAGCTGGAGGCGGCCCGGCTGGCCGGCGCGGTGACCGCGCTGCTCGGCCGCCTGCCCGAGAACCAGCGCGCCGCCTTCGTGCTCTGCCGCTTCGAGGGGCTGAGCTACGAGGAGATCGCCGAGACCCTGGAGACCAGCGTCTCGGCCGTGAAGTCGCTGGTCCACCGGGCCACGGTGGCGGCGGCGACCGCGCTGGCCCCGCACGCCGGTGCGCCCGAGGAGGTGCTGCCGTGAGCCACGTCACCGACGACCTGACCGCGCTCCTGGACGGCGCGCTCCCCCCGGCCCGCCGGGCCGAGGTGGAGGCCCACCTGGCGGCCTGCGGCGGCTGCCGCGGCGAGCGCGACCGGCTGGCCGGGGCGCTGGCGCTGCTGGGCGCGCTGCCCCCGCCGCCCGAGCCCTCGCCCTGGTTCAACGCCCGCCTCGCGGCGCGCCTGGCCGCCGAGCCCGCCCCGGCGCCCGGCCTGCTGGCCCGGCTGCGCGGCTGGCGCTGGCGGCTCGCGCTGCCCGCCACCGCGCTGGCCGCGCTGGCGGCCGTGGCGCTGCTGACGGTGCGGGCCGAGCGGGCCGACGAGCTGGCGCTGGCCGCCGACCTCGAGCTGCTCGAGGAGTACGAGGTGGTGGCCTCGCTCGGCGACGTGGAGACCGCCGAGGACGCCGCCGTGGTGGCCGCGCTGCACGAGCTCGACCGGAAGGAGTCCCTCCAGTGATCCGCCCCCTCCGCGCCGTGTCACCGTGGCTGGCGCTGGCCCTCGTCCTGGCCGCGCTGGCCGCCCCGGCCCGCGCCGGCGAGCCCGCGGCGCCCCCGCCCCAGGCCCCCGCCGCCGCGCCGCCCGCCCGCCGCCGCCGCGCCGGGATCCGCCTCGGCCCGCCCCGTCGACCCCGAGGCCCGGGCCCGCTGGGAGCGGCTCTCCCCCGAGGAGCGCCAGGCCCTGCGCGAGCAGGCCCGCGCCTTCCGCGCCCTGCCGGAGGAGGAGCGGGCCGCGCTGCGCGGCAACCTGCAGCGGCTGCGCGCCCTCGACCCGGCCGCGCGCGCCGAGGTGCTGTCGCGCTACCAGGCCTTCCAGCGGCTGCCGGAGCGCGAGCGGCGCGAGCTCATGGAGCGGTTCGCCCGCTTCCGCGAGCTGCCGCCGGAGCAGCGGGCCAGGGTGCGCAGCGCCCTCAAGGAGATCGTGCAGGCCGGGCCGCGCGAGCGGGCCCGCTACCTGGAGAACCTGCGCCGCTGGCGCGACATGGGGCCCGAGGAGCGGCAGAAGGCGCGCGAGACCTTCCGGCAGCGGCGCGGCCGGTGAGGCAGGTCGTCTAGACTGCCCCGGTGCGCACAGCCCTCCTGGCCCGCCTGCTCCCCCTGGCCCTGGCCGCCGCGCTCCCCGCCGGCGCCGAGGAGGGCGCGGTGCGCGCCGAGGCCCAGCTCCACCTGCGCGCCACCTTCGCGGGCGACCGCCCCTCCGCCGACGTCCGCTTCGACCCCGCCACCCGCACCTTCGCCCTGGCCGGCTACCTGGTGCCTGAGGAGGACGAGCGCTTCGGCTCGGCCTTCGCCGCGGTGCGGGTCACCGGCCGCCACCTCGATGGCGCGCTGCGCTGGACCCTGGCGCTCGACACCGGCGAGCTGCGGCTGCGCCGGGCCCCGCAGGTGGTGCCGGTCTGCTTCTCCTCCACCTCGCCCACCGGGCTCGACCTGGACGGCCAGGCCGGCTGCACCGCGGCGCAGGGCGTCTACCCGCTCCCGGGCACGGCCCTCGACCAGGCGGCGCTCACCGCCAACGGGCGCCCCCTCGCCGACGAGCTCGCGGCCACCCTGCTGGTGCGCGAGGCCCACGCCGCCTGGAGCTTCGGGCGCGCCGGCTTCGCCACGCTGCGGGCCGGGCGGGCCCGCCAGGTGGTGGCGGATGGGCTGGTGCACGACGACTACGCCACCGGCCTGGACGTGGCGCTGGACCTGGGTGCCCTCGGGCCGCCCTTCGAGCTGGGCGCCGCGGTGTTCCAGCCCAGCCGCGACTGGCCGGCCGGCGAGGCGGGCCTGCAGCCGGTGGTCTCGCTCAGGGCCGACTGGCGCCCCTCGCTCTTCGAGCACCTCGGGGTCTTCGTGGCCACCCACCGCGACGCCACCGGCAGCGTGGCCGACCTCTTCCGCGGGGCGCTGGTGGAGGACGCGGTGGTGCAGCTCTCCGACCTCCTGCCCGGCCAGCCCGGCTACCAGCTGCAGGCCCGCAACCTGGCCCGCTTCCTGGTGGCCGACCCCAGCTCGCAGGCCACCCTGGCCTGGGCCGGCCTGAGCGGCAGCCTGCTGCCGCTGCGCGGCCACCGGCTCGACTTCACCCTGGCCGTGCTGGACGGCGAGCTCTCCCGGCTGACCACCGCCCAGGGCCCCTCGGCGGTGCGCCAGATCCCGCTCTCCGGGCGCGCCGCCCACGTCCGCTGGGGCTGGTCGCCGGTGGACTGGCTCACCCTCGAGCCCTGGCTCCTCTACCTCTCCGGCGACCGCCCGCCCACCGAGAAGGCGCGGCTCGGCCTGCCAGCCGGCTACGCCGGGTTCCTGGGCGTCACCCCCTTCGTGGCCGCCACCAACCTGTTCTTCAGCGGCGGCCTCTCGGAGGGCTTCGCGGCGCGGCAGGCCAGCGCGCCCGGGGTGAACGGGCGCGGCGTGCTGGCCCCCGGCCTGACCGTGGAGGCCGACCTGCCGGCCCAGGTGGCCCTGGTGGCGCGGGCCGCCTGGCTCCGCGCCGAGGACCAGGGCCCGTTCGGCGGCCTGGTCTACGGCACCGAGCTCGACCTCTCCGCCACCTGGGCGCCGCTGGCCTGGCTCTCGGTGGGCGCCGAGGCCGACGTGCTCCTCCCCGGCGACTTCTTCGGCGGCGCCGCGCCCATCACCAAGCTGGTGCTGGCGCTCGACGTGGGGACGCCGTGACCGCGCTCCTGCTGGCGCTGCTGGTGGCGCAGGCCGACCCGGCGGCGCGGCCGCCCCCGCCGCCACCGCCCGCGGAGGCGCCGCGGCCGGACCCGGCCAGCCAGGCCGACGAGGACGAGGACGAGCTGGTGCTGCGCGACCTGGAGCTGCTGGAGCAGCTCGATCTCCTGCGCCACCTCGAGCTCTTCGACGAGGGCGAGGCGCGGCCGGACGGGGCCCGGCCCGGGCGCTGAGCTCAGCCCGGCGCCACCGCCGCGCCGGCCCGCGAGGCCAGCATCCCGCAGGCGGCGTGCTGGTCCTGGCCGCCCGAGTAGCGGCGCACGATGGGCTGGCCGGGCAGGTGGCGCGCCAGGTGGTCGCGGAAGGTGTTCCACTCCGGCTCGGTGGGCGGGCGGAAGCGGCCGGTGGCGTCGTTCACCGCGATGGGGTTGAGCCGCACCGGGATACCGGCCAGCAGGCGCCCCAGCGCCGCCGCGTCCTCCTCGCCGACGTTCACGCCCGCCAGCATGACGTACTCCAGCGTCACCCGGCCGCGCGCCGCGGCGTGGTCCCGCACCGCGTCCACCAGCTCCTCGAGCGGCCAGGCCGCCTCGATGGGCATGAGGGCCCGCCGCTTCTCCGGCAGGGCGGCGGTGAGCGAGACGCACAGCCGGAACCGGTGCCCCTCGGCCGTGTAGCGGCGCAGCTGCGGCACCAGCCCGGCGGTGGAGATGGAGATGCGGCTGGCGTCGATGCGGGCGCCGGAGGAGTCGCACAGGGCGTAGGCGGCGTCGAGCACCGCGTCGTAGTTGGCGAAGGGCTCGCCCTGCCCCATGAAGACCGCGCCGGTGACCGGCCGCGTCGAGTCCCGCCGCACGTGCAGCAGCTGGGCCACCATCTCCCAGGAGGCCAGCGAGCGGACCAGCCCCATGGCGCCGGTGGCGCAGAAGGCGCAGCCCAGTCCGCAGCCCACCTGCGAGGAGAGGCAGGCCACGTGGTGGGTGTCGAAGAGCGGGATGCGCACCGCCTCCACCCGCGCGCCGTCCGGGCAGCCGAGCAGGTAACGGCGGAAGCCGTCGGCCGCGTCCACCCGCTCGAGCTCGGTGAGGACGCCCGGGGTGCAGACCGCCTCGAGGTGGTCCAGCACCTCGCGCCGCACGTTGCGGGCCCCGCGCACCGACTCGCCGCGCCCCACCACCGCGCCGAGCACCCGGCGGGCGTCTTCGAGGCTGATCCCGGCGCGCTCGGCCAGCGTCCGGGCGTCCTGGCCGACGAGGTGGAGCACGCGGGGAGGTATAGCGGAGGCGCGAGACCGCTACAAAGCGGGCCAGGCCCGGCCGGGTCCGCCGGCGGCTCGGCGCGGCGCTATCATGGCCGCCATGGACCTCGAGCTGCTGTACGGACGCGGGGCGCTCCCGCTCCACCTCCCCGACGACCTGGAGGTGACGGTCATCCGCAAGCCGGCCATGCCGGTGCTCCCCTCGGCGGCCGACGGCGTCTCGGCCGCGCTCGCCTCGCCGGTGGCCTCGCGCCCGCTCCGGGAGGCGGCGCGCGGCAAGGCGACCGCCTGCATCCTGGTCTGCGACATCACCCGGCCGGTGCCGAACGGCCTCCTGCTCGGCCCCCTGGTGCGCGAGCTGCTGGAGGCCGGCGTGCCGCGCCAGGGCATCACCGTGCTGGTGGCGACCGGACTCCACCGGCCCAACCTGGGCGACGAGCTGGCCGAGCTGATCGGCGATCCCTGGATCCTCTCGACGGTGCGGGTGGAGAACCACGACGCCCGCGACGACCACGCCCACGTCGACCTGGGGCGCACGCCGGCCGGCACGCCGGTGAAGCTCGACCGGCGCTTCGTCGAGGCCGAGCTGAGGCTGGTGACCGGGCTGGTCGAGCCGCACTTCATGGCCGGGTACTCCGGCGGGCGGAAGGTCATCGCGCCCGGCGTGGCCCACCGGGAGACCATCACCACCTTCCACAGCTCGCGCTTCATGGCCCACCCGCTGGCCGACAACTGCGTGCTGGAGGGCAACCCGCTCCACCAGGAGCAGCTGGCCATCGCCGCCCTGGTCGGGCCCGTGCTGGCCATGAACGTGGTGCTCGACGAGGCGCGCCGGGTCTCGCTGGTCAACTTCGGCGAGGTGGTGGCGAGCCACGCCGAGGCGGTCGCGTTCGTGGAGCGCTACGCCATCGTGCGGGTGCCGCGCCGCTTCAAGACGGTGGTGACCAGCGCCGCCGGCTACCCCCTCGACAAGACCTACTACCAGACGGTGAAGGGCATGGTGGCGCCCAAGGACATCCTGGCGCCCGGCGCCGACCTGATCATCGCCTCCGAGTGCTCCGAGGGGATGGGCTCGCGTGAGTACGTCGAGGCGCAGCGGCGGCTGGTGGCGCTCGGCCAGGACCGCTTCCTGGAGGAGATCGCCGGGAAGCGCTTCGCCGACGTGGACGAGTGGCAGACGCAGATGCAGGTGAAGCCCATGAAGCTGGCGCGCGTGCACCTCTACACCCACGGCCTGGCGCCCGAGGACCGCGCCCTCACCGGCGTCCACCTGGTGGACGACTCGGTGGAGGCGGCCGTGGCCCGCAGCGTGGCGAGGAGCGGGGACCGCGCCGTGGCCGTCATCCCCGAGGGGCCGTACGTGCTGCCGGTCTGCCAGGCCTGAGGCCGGCTCCACCCCGGTCTCGCCCTACGGCGGCGGCGTCACCACCCGCGGCTCGGCCCGCCAGGAGCGGCGTCCCACCCCTGCCTGACCGTGGTCGGTGCTCCCCCAGCCGAACAGCTCCCCGGAGTCCTTGAAGGCCAGGGCGTGATCCTGGCCGGCCACCACGCTGGCGTACCCGGAGCCGATGAGGACTGGCTGGTCCCGGTCGGTCCTGGTCCCGTCGCCCAGGGCGCCCTGGCGGTTGTCTCCCCACGCGTACAGGTCACCACCCTTCACGCCGAAGGAGCGAGTGGCCCCGGCGGCGAAGCTGCCGAACCCGGAGCCGATCAGGGCCGGGCCGATCTGGGGTGGCATGGTCCCGAGGCCCAGCTCGCCCGAGAAGTTGGAGCCCCAGCCGTACAGGTCGCCGTCGCCCTTGGCGCCGAGCGAGTGCCAGGCGCCGGCCGCCACCGCCGTGAAGCCGACGCCGACGACCGCCAGGCGCGTGACGTCCCGGGTGTCGCCCGAGCCCACCTGGCCGAAGGTGTTGCAGCCGCAGCCGTAGAGGTTCCCCCCGGCCTGGAGCGCCAGCGAGTGGCAGGCCCCCGCCGCGATGGCCGTGAAGCCTCCGGCGACGAGGACCGGCGCTCCAGCGCCGGTGGTGCCGCCGTCGCAGAGCTGCCCGCTGGCGTTCTGGCCCCAGGCATAGAGGTCGCCGTTCTGCTTGAGCGCCAGGGAGTGGTCCCCTCCGGCGGCCACGTCCGCGAAGCCGGCGCCGACCAGCTGCGGGAACGCGGCGATGAACCCGAGGCCCACCCCGAGCTGCCCGGCGCCATCGTAGCCCCATGCGTACAGCTCGCCCGAGGCGGTGAGCCCGAGGGCGTGGGCGCGGCCGGCGACCACCTTGCGATAGTGGCCCCGGGCGCCCACCGGGGCCACGGCGGAGGTGAGGGTGCCGGTACCGAGCTGGCCGACCTGGTTGTCGCCCCAGGCGTGGAGCCGGCCCGCCGTGTCGAGGGCCAGCGAGTGGTAGGCGCCGGCCGCCACGGAGAGGAACTCGCCCGCCACCGGCTCGGGTGTGAAGGCGAAGCCGACCAGGCCGCTCCCGAGCTGCCCGTACCCGTCGTGCCCCCAGGCGAGCAGGTGGCCGCTCAGGGCGATGCCGAGGGTGTGGTGCTCGCCGGCGGCGACCGCGGCCCAGCCGCTCCCGAGGGAGACTGGCGTGGTGGCCGGGTTCGGCGACGGGTCACCGCGGCCGCCGAAGCTGCTCTGGCCCCACGCCAGGAGCTCACCGCCGGCCTTCAGGCCGAACGAGTCGTCGCGACCCGCTACCGCCGCCAGGTAGCCGGTGCCGACCGGCACCGGCGTGGCGCTCGAGATGCTGGTCCCGTCGCCGAACTGCCCGTATTCGTTGTTGCCCCAGGCCATGAGGTCGCCGTTCGCCTTGAGGCCGAGGCTGTGCATCCCGCCGCCGCTCGCCGAGGCGAACCCGGAGCCGATGGCGACCGGGGCGCTCCGCGACGTGGTCGTCCCGTCGCCGAGCTGGCCGCCGCCGTTCTGCCCCCAGGCGCGCAGCTCCCCGCCGGACGTCACCGCCAGCGAGTGCTCAGCCCCGGCGCCGACGGCGGCGTAGCCCGCGCCGACGAGCACCGGCACCGTCGAGGAGGCCGCCGCCGCGCCCACGCCGAGCTGGCCGTGGCCGTTGTCGCCCCAGGCGTAGAGCTCCCCGCTGGCCGTGAGCCCGAGCGAGTGGCGCTGGCCAGCGGCCACCGCGGTGAAGCCCTCCCCCACCAGGACCGGCGTGCGCTCGTCCAGGCCGGTCCCGTTGCCGAGCTGCCCCTCCCTGCCGCGCCCCCAGGCGTGGAGCTGGCCGCCGGCCTTGAGCGCGAGGACGTGGTCGGCCCCCGCCGCGACCGCGACGTAGCCCGAGCCAATCCAGGCCGGCGAGCCGCTTTGCCCGCCGGCGCCGTCACCGCGCTGGCCCTGCTCGCCGTCGCCCCAGGCGTAGAGGTCGCCGTCCACCGTGACGCCGACCGAGTGGGCGGCGCCGCCGGCCACCTGCCGCCAGGCGCGGCTGCACACCACCCGCACCCCGGTGACGTCGGTGGCGCCGGCCGTCCCCGCGCCGGCCTCCACCAGGCAGGCCTGGCCGGCCGGCCGCGACCTCACGGTGACGTCATAGGCGGCGCCGGCCGGGGCGCGCCCGGCGAAGACGAAGCTGACGGCCCCGGCATGCACCGCCAGCTCCGGCAGCCCGGGGCAGGCGAGGACCAGCCCCTCGTCGGTGAGCCCGCTGACGGCGCCCCCCACGCCGACCAGGACCGGCGAGGGCGGCGTGGGCGGCGTGGGCGGCGTGGGCGGCGAGCCGCCACATGCAGCGAGCAGCGCCACGGCGGCAAAGATGGCGGCGGGGCGGCCCTGGACGTCACGGCGAGGTCGGGTCATGGCGGATCTTCCAGAGGTCGTACCGATAGCATGACCCCGAGGAGCAGGTGAGGTCTTCGAGCCTGGGCCCGGGCGCCCCCTCAGGACGGCCGCCGCGGCCCGCTCACCCAGGGGCTGCCGGCCACCAGGAAGCGCCAGCGCCGCCCGGCCCAGGGCGGCCCGGCCGCCTCGACGTTGACCCGCGGCGTGCTGAGCACCCGCGCCGCCAGGGTCGGCGGCCCCGCCTCCAGGAAGAGCTCGGCGCCCGAGAGGTCGAGGCCGTCGTGGCGCTGGCGGGTGACGCCGAGCGCGCGGCACAGGTTGCCGGGGCCGCGGGTCGAGTGCAGGCAGCCCTCCAGCGGCTCGCCGGCGCGCAGCAGCACCGCCGAGGGCTCGCCGCACCGGCCCGTCACCAGGTTGAGGCAGTGGCTCTGGCCGTAGATCAGGTAGACGTAGGCCACGCCGGGCGGCCCGAACATGATGGCCGAGCGGGGCGTCGGGCCGTTCCTGGCGTGCGAGGCCCGGTCGCGCGGCCCGTGGTAGGCCTCCACCTCGACCAGCCGGGCGGCGCGCCGCACCCCGCCGTCCACCCGCACCAGCACCTGCCCGAGCAGGTCGCGCGCCACCTCGGGGGCCGGGCGGCGGAAGAAGTCCGGCCCCAGGATCACTGCTTCAGCACCGACTTCCAGATCCCCGCCTCGACGAACACGCCGAGCAGCGCCGGGTCCACCTGCCCGCGCCGGGCCTCGTCCTCCAGGATGGCCAGGGCCCGCTCGCCCGGCATGGCCTTCTTGTAGGGCCGGTCGCTGGCGGTCAGGGCGTCGTAGATGTCGGCGATGGTCATCATGCGGGTCTCCACCGCGATGGCCGGGGCCGGCACGGCGCGCGGGTAGCCGCGCCCGTCGAGCTTCTCGTGGTGCCCGTAGGCGATCTCCGGCACGCGGCGCAGCGTGCGGGTCCAGGGGATCTGCGAGAGGAAGCGGAAGGTGTGCGCCACGTGGCTCTCGATCTCGCGCCGCTCGCCGTCGGAGAGCGAGCCCTTGGGGATGGAGAGGAGCGACAGCTCCTCGGCGCCCAGCAGCGGGCAGGGCTGGCCGTCGGCGCCGGGGAAGGTGAGCCCGGCCAGCGCGGCCAGCCGGGCGCCGGCCTCCTCGGGCAGCACGGTGGGGCGGTTGGCGGCGGTCACCAGCTCCCAGGCGGCCCCCAGCGACCCCAGCCGCGCGGCCGCCTCCTCCTCGCTGCGCCCCTCCAGCCGGGCCCGCAGCCGCTCGTTCTCCAGGCCGGCGCGGCACAGGGCGAAGCGGGCCTGCAGCAGCTCGAGCTGGTGCGGGTAGAGCTTCTCGGCCTTCACCAGCACGTGCTCGCGCACCCCCACCTTGCCGAAGTCGTGCAGCAGCGCCGCGTAGCGCAGCTGCTGCAGCGCCGCCGCGTCGAAGGTGACGCCGCGCCAGGACGCCGGCGGGGCGGCCTCCACCGCCCGCGCCAGGCCGGTGGTGAGGGTGGCCACCCGGCCCGAGTGGCCGGCGGTGGTGGGGTCGCGGGCCTCGATGGCCACCACCGAGGCCTGCACGAACCCCTCGAAGAGCCGCTCGATCTCCTCGTGCAGCAGCGCGTTCTCCACCGCGCTGGCGGCCGGCCCGGCCAGCGCCGAGAGCAGCTCCACGTCCTCGGGGCCGAAGGCGCCGTCGCGGCGGTTGAGCGCCTGGATGACCCCCACCACCTCGCCGTGGGTGGTGATCATGGGGACGCCCAGCACGTTGCGGGTGTGGTAGCCGGTGGCGGCGTCCACCTGCGGGTTGAAGCGCGGGTCGGCGTAGGCGTCGGGGATGGAGATGGGCGCGCCGGCCTGGGCCACCGCCCCGGCCAGGCCGGCGCCGATGGGGATGCGGATCTCGCCGGTGCCGTGGGCCACCGGCGTCCACAGCTCGGCCCGCTCGCGGTCCACCACGAAGATGGAGCAGCGGTCGGCCTCGGCCACCCGGGCGGCCGCGTCGTTGATGAGCCCGAGCAGGGCCGCCACCTGCCGCTCGGCCGTCAGGGCCCGGGCCACCTCGAGGATGGACTGGAGCTTGTGCAGGCGGCGTTCGAGCTGGGCGGTGTCCATGCTGGCCGAACCGTAGCCCCCGGCGGCGGGCGGGACAACCGGCCACACCCGGCGGCGCCGCCCCGGTCGCGCGCTGGACCGCACGGGAAACATGACGCTACAAGGGGGCCATGCGCCGCGCCAAGATCGTCGCCACCCTCGGGCCCGCCTCGTCGTCTCCGGAGGTGATGGAGCAGCTCATCAGCCACGGCATGGACGTGGCCCGCCTCAACTTCTCGCACGGCCGCCACGAGGACCACGCCCGCACCCTGGAGCGGCTGCGGGCCGCCTGCCGCCACCTGGAGAAGCCGGTGGCCGCCCTGCAGGACCTGCAGGGGCCCAAGATCCGCACCGGCCCGCTCAAGGCCGGCCGGGCCGGCGTGGCCCTGGCCTCGGGCGAGGAGATCACCATCACCACCGAGGGCGAGGTGAAGGGCGACGAGCACCTCGTCTCCACCACCTACGTGCACCTGGCCGAGGACGTGAAGGTGGGCGACCGCCTGCTCATCGACGACGGCCTGCTCGAGCTCAAGGTGCTCTCCACCGACGGCGTGCGGGTCCGGGCCGAGGTGGTGGAGGGGGGCGTGCTCGGCGAGAACAAGGGCATCAACCTGCCCGGCGTGGCGCTGCGCACCGAGGCCATGAGCGACAAGGACAAGGCCGACCTGGCCTTCGGCCTGGCCAACGGCGTGGACCTGGTGGCCCTCTCCTTCGTGCGCACCCCGGAGGACGTCAAGCTGTGCCGCGACCTGATGGTGCGGGCCGGCCGGGTGGTGCCCATCATCGCCAAGATCGAGAAGCCCGAGGCCCTCGACCGCATCGACGACATCCTGGCGGCGGCCGACGGCCTGATGGTGGCCCGCGGCGACCTGGGCGTGGAGATCCAGCCGGAGCGGGTGCCCGGCCTGCAGAAGATGCTGTGCCGCAAGGCCAACCTGGCCGCCAAGCCGGTCATCATCGCCACCCAGATGCTCAACTCCATGATCGAGCACCCGCGCCCCACCCGCGCCGAGGCCAGCGACGTGGCCAACGGCATCTGGGACGGCGCCGACGCGGTCATGCTCTCCGGCGAGACCGCCAGCGGCCGCCACCCGCTGCTGGCCATCCAGATGATGGACCGCATCGTGCGCGAGGCCGAGTCCGGCGTCGCGCCGCGGCCCGCCCCCGACCACGCCGGCCCCGGCCACGCCCCCTTCAACGAGGTGACCGCCGCCGCCGCCTGCCGCGCCGCCGAGGCCTCCGGGGCGGCCGCCATCGCCTGCTTCACCCTGAGCGGCACCACGGCGCGCCTGCTGGCCCACTTCCGGCCGCAGGTGCCCATCGTGGCCTTCTCGCCCGACCAGGCCACCCGGCGGCGCAGCGCCCTCTACTGGGGGGTCGAGCCCAAGATCATGGAGCCGGTGAAGAACGCCGACCTGATGGCCGAGGCGGTGGCCGAGCGGCTGGTGGAGGACGGCATCGCCCGCCCGGGCGACCGGGTGGTGCTGGTGTACGGCTCGCCCATGGGCGTGCCCGGCATGACCAACTCCATCCGCTTCCACCAGATCCCGCGCCCCGGCGAGCAGTCCTGGGGGCGGCGGTACTCCGTGCCCATCTAGGCGACCCGTCTCGCGCGTTGCCCCCGCCCCGGCGGGGCGCTACACACGGCCCATGGACATCCCGGCCCTGCAGCGCGCCCTCGTCGAGCAGGGACTCGACGGCTGGCTCCTCTACGACTTCCACGGCCAGAACCCCACCGCGCTCACCGCGCTGGGGCTGGGCGGGCACATGCTGACGCGCCGCTGGTACTACCTGGTGCCGGCGCGCGGCGAGCCGCAGCTGCTGGTGCACGCCATCGAGCTCGGCTCCTTCCCCAGGGAGGTGCCGGGCCAGCGGCAGGCCTACGCCTCCTGGCAGTCGCTGCAGGCGGCCCTGGCGCGGCTGGTGGGGCTCTTGCCGCCCGGGCCGACGGTGGCCATGGAGTACTGCCCCGGCGCCGCCATCCCGTACCTCTCCCGGGTGGACGCCGGCACGCTCGAGGTGATCCGCGGCCTGGGCGTGACGGTGGTCTCCTCGGCCGAGCTGGTGCAGCACTTCCTCTGCCGCTGGACCCCGGCGCAGGTGGAGAGCCACAAGCGCGCCCTGGCCGGCATCGACGCCGCCAAGGACGCCGCCTTCGAGCGCATCGGCGAGCTCCTGCGCCGCGGGGTGGAGCCGAAGGAGACCGAGATCCAGCGGTTCCTCACCGACCGCTTCGCCGAGGCCGAGCTCACCTTCGACCACGCCCCCATCGTGGCGGTGAACGGCCACGCCGGCGACCCGCACTACGAGCCCTCGGCGAAGACCCCCACGCCCATCCGCAAGGGCGACCTGGTGCTCATCGACCTGTGGGCGCGCGGCACCGGCCCGGACGACGTCTACGCCGACATCACCTGGATGGGCTTCTGCGGCGACCGGCCGGCCCCGAAGATGGACCAGATCTTCCGGGTGGCCTCGGGCGGCCGCGACAAGGGGCTGGAGACGGTGGCGCTGGCCTGGCGCGAAGGGCGCACGCTGGAGGGCTGGCAGGTGGACCGCGCGGTGCGCGACCACATCACCGCGCTCGGCTTCGGCGACAAGTTCATCCACCGCACCGGCCACTCCATCGGCGTGAAGGTGCACGGCGACGGCGCCAACCTGGACGACCTCGAGACCCATGACACCCGCCGGCTGGTGCCGGGGCTGTGCTTCTCCATCGAGCCGGGCATCTACCTGCCGGAGGAGGGGATGGGGGTGCGCACCGAGATCGACGTCTTCCTCTCCGCCGAGGGGCCGAAGACCTTCGGCAAGGTCCAGCAGGAGCTGGTCCGCATCGCGTGCTGACCCCGCCCGGCCGCCGCCCGCCCGCCGCGCCGGGCGCCCCGCTCCGCCGCCGGCGCGGGGGTGGTCGGTGAGCGAGCTCGGCGCCTTCGCCCTGCCGGCGGCCGCGCCGCCCGCCCCGCGCTCGGCCGCGTCGGTGGTCTACTGGCGCGAGGGGCCGGCCGGGCTGGAGGTCTACCTGGTGCTGCGCGGCGCCACCCAGCGCTTCGCCCCCGGCTTCAGCGCCTTCCCGGGCGGCCGGCGCGACCAGGAGGACGCCGCGGTGCCGGTGTCCTCGCCGGGCGCCAGCGACCCGGGCGACGTGGCCTGCGCCGCCCGCGAGCTCTTCGAGGAGGTGGGGGTGCTGGCCGCCGCCGGCGCCCCGCTGCCGGGGCCCGCCGCCCTGGCCGAGGCCCGCCGCGCGCTGCTGGCCGGGCAGCTCGCCTTCGCCGACCTCCTCACGCGCCACGGGCTCTCGGTGGACGGCGCCCGCTTCGAGGACGCCGGCCGCTGGGTCACCCCCGGCTTCTACCCGGTCCGCTTCGACGCCCTGTTCCTCACCTGCCGCTGGCGGGAGGGGGAGGCGCCCGAGGTCTGGCCGGGCGAGCTCGACGGCGGGCAGTTCGTGGCGGCCGCCAGCGCCCTGGAGGAGTGGCGGCGCGGCGACCGGCTCTTCCTGCCGCCCAACCTCTGGCCGGTGCGGGTGCTGGCCCGCGGCGGCCCGCCGGACACCGCCGCCATGCGCGCGCCGGAGCCGGCCGCCTTCCGCATCGAGTACCAGGGCGGGCTGCTGCAGTCGCCGCTGCGCACCCCCACCCTGCCGCCGGCCGCCCACACCAACGCCTGGCTGGTGGACCTGGGCGACGCCACCGCGGTGGTCGACCCTGGTTCACCCTGGGTGGAGGAGCAGCAGAGGCTCGACGCCCGCCTGGCCACCCTGGCCGACGAGGGGCGCCCGGCGCGCGAGGTCTGGCTCACCCACGGCCACGCCGACCACACCGGCGGGGTGGCGGTGCTGGCGGCGCGCGGGCTCACGGTGCGGGCCCACCCGGCCATCGCGCCCCGGCTGCCGGGGCTGGCCGTCGAGCCCCTCCGCGAGGGCGACCTGCTGGGCGGCCGCTGGCGGGTCTTCGAGACGCCCGGCCACGCCCGCGACCACGTGGTGTTCCTCGACGAGGCCACCGGCGCCCTGCTGGCGGGCGACATGCACTCCACGCTCTCCACCGTGGTCATCGACCCGCCGGAGGGCGACATGGCCGAGTACCGCCGGCAGCTGGCCCGGCTGGCGGCGCTGCCGGTGCGCGCCCTCTACCCGGCGCACGGCCCCCCGGCGGCCGACGGCCGCGGGGCGCTGCGGGCCTCCCTGGCGCACCGCGCCGCCCGCGAGGAGAAGGTGGTCTGGGCGCTGTCGCGGCCGGGGACGCTGGCCGAGGTGACGGCGCGGGCCTACGACGACGTGCCCCCGGCCATCTGGCCGGTGGCCGAGCGCAGCTGCCTGGCGGTGCTGCTGGAGCTGGCGGCGGCGGGTCGGGCCATGGAGTCCGACGGATCCTGGCGGGCGAGAGGTGTGGCCACCCCCGGGGGTAGAGGGTCCTGAAGGACGTGGCCGGCCGGCACGCAGCGTCCCGGCGGCCACGTGCAACGCCCGCCAGGATCGTCTAAACTGCCGGACTTTCGGGTCGTGCCGCAGGGCACACCCGGTGCATCACGAGCCCCTCATGGCCACCCTCCCGATGAAGCCCGCCCGGTTCGCCGCCGTCCTGGTCCTCGCCTTCGCCTTCGGCGGCGGGTCGGCCGAGGTGGCGGTCCGCACCCACCAGGCCATCGAGAAGGCGCGCGCCGAGCGCGAGATCGGCTCCACCGGCCAGCTGGTGGCGCTGCAGCTGCGCGACGAGAGCGGCGAGGTGGTGGCCCGGCCGCGGCTCATCTGCCCGGTGGGCAAGAAGGCCGAGCTGGTGCTGCACGATCCGCTCTCCCCGGAGGACGTCCGGCTGGCGTTCCGCGTGGCCGCCACCCGCGAGGCCTCCGGCGAGATCGCGCTCGATTGGTCCATCTGGCTGCCGGATCGGGCCATCGCCACCAGCGGCAAGCTCTCGCTCACCCCCGGGGTGGAGCAGGAGGTCTCGATCGGCGACGGCACCCTGGTGGCCACCTGGATGGCCGTCCCGGTGCCGTCGGCGGCGTTCGACGCCTTCCTGGAGGCCGAGCAGGTTCGCCGGCCCGGCCCGAAGCCCATCTAGACGGGCGAGCGACCGCGAGCCGGAGTCGAGGGGCGCCCTTCGAGGCCGGGAGACACCTCCGCGCCTACGGCGTGGCGCGCTGCTCGCCGAACTCCATCCGGCCCACCAGGCGCCCCTCCTCGTCCCAGGTGGTCCAGGCGCCGCACTGCACGCCGTGGCAGTAGCGCCCCTCGGTCCGCTTGCCGCCAGTGCGGAACCAGGCGGTGAAGGGGCCGTGCTGAACGTCCCGGACGTACTCCGAACGTTCTTCCAGCTGGCCGCTCTCGAACCAGATGGTCCAGGTGCCGACCTTCTCGTCGCGGGCGTACTGCCCGGTCCGGGCCGGCTTGCCGTCGCGGTGGTGCTCGATGAAGGCGCCGTCTCGCCTCCCCTCGGCCCAGTGCGCCTCCACCCGCAGCGCGCCCGTGTCGTACCAGCTGCGCGCCGGGCCGTGGCGGCGCGGGGTGCCGTAGGCGTCCGGCCGGCCGGTGCACCAGGCCTCGAACAGCTCGGGCGGACCTCCCCCGGAGAGGGCGGTGCCGGGCGGGCAGTCGAGCGGGGAGGCCAGGAGGAGGAGCGCGGCGAGCGGGCTGACCGGGAGCATCGGGGGCCGAGTCTAGCGCGGGGTGCGGCCCGACGCGGGCCCCGGTCCCTGGCGGCGCAGACCCGGATGGAGCCCGGCGCCGCGTGGCGGCCCGGCGGATGCACCGAACCCTCGGTAACTGAATGATTCGTTGAGTCTTTGTGTATTTGTCGCAGCACGAGGGGTGGTTACTTCAAGGGCACGCGGCACCGACCCTGCCGTGGCACACCACCCCGGAGCTCCACACCATGGACCGTCAGACCCGCTTCAACCTCTTCTACGTCGCCCTGGCCGTCATGGGCGTCCTCATGGCGCAGGACCTGTGGGCCCGCTCCCAGGCGGTGGCCACCATCCCCTACTCCCAGTTCCAGGCGATGGTGAAGGCCCAGGAGGTCGAGAAGGTGGTCATCGGCCCGGACCGGATCGAGGGCTCGCTCAAGAAGCCGCTCGACGGCAAGAGCCGCTTCGTCACCACCCGGGTGGACCCGGACATCTCCAAGGAGCTGGACGCCGCCAAGGTGACCTACTCCGGGCGGCTGGAGAACAACGCCATCCCGATGCTGCTCTCCTGGATCCTGCCGGTGCTCTTCTTCTTCGGGATCTGGTTCTTCCTGGCGAAGAAGATGCAGGGCGGGGCCGGCGGGCCGGGCGGCGGGCTCATGGCCATCGGCAAGTCGAAGGCCAAGGTCTACGTGGAGACCGACACCAAGACCCGCTTCGCCGACGTGGCCGGCGTGGACGAGGCCAAGGCCGAGCTCGCCGAGGTGGTGGCCTTCCTGAAGGACCCGAAGAGCTACGGCCGGCTCGGCGCCCGCATGCCCAAGGGCGTGCTGCTGGTGGGCCCCCCCGGCACCGGCAAGACGCTGCTGGCCAAGGCCGTGGCCGGCGAGGCCAGCGTGCCCTTCTTCTCCATCTCCGGCTCCGAGTTCGTGGAGATGTTCGTGGGCGTGGGCGCGGCCCGGGTGCGCGACCTCTTCGAGCAGGCGCGCAAGAAGGCCCCGGCCATCATCTTCATCGACGAGCTGGACGCGCTGGGGCGCGCCCGCAACTCCATGGGCGGCATGGGCGGCGGGCACGACGAGAAGGAGCAGACGCTGAACCAGCTGCTGGTGGAGCTGGACGGCTTCGACGTCTCCACCGGCCTGGTGCTGCTGGCCGCCACCAACCGGCCCGAGGTGCTGGACCCGGCGCTGCTGCGCGCCGGCCGCTTCGACCGGCAGGTGCTGGTGGACCGGCCCGACCGGATCGGGCGGGTGCAGATCCTGGAGGTGCACGCCAGGAAGGTGACCCTGGACCCCGACGTGAAGCTGGAGCAGGTGGCGGCCCTCACCCCGGGCTTCACCGGCGCAGACCTGGCCAACCTGATCAACGAGGCGGCGCTGGCGGCCACCCGGCGCGGCCCCGAGGCGCTGGCCGTCACCATGGTGGACTTCAACGTGGCCATCGAGCGGATCGTGGCCGGGCTGGAGAAGAAGAACCGGCTCCTCAACCCCGTGGAGCGCGCCATCGTGGCCCACCACGAGCTGGGCCACGCCCTGGTGGCCTCGGCGCTGCCCGGCGCCGACCCGGTGCACAAGATCTCCATCATCCCGCGCGGCATCGGGGCGCTGGGCTACACCATCCAGCGCCCCACCGAGGACCGCTTCCTCATGACGCGCGACGAGCTGCTCAACAAGATGGCGGTGCTGCTGGGCGGCCGGGCCGCCGAGCACGTGGTCTACGCCCACTTCTCCACCGGCGCGGCCGACGACATCGCCAGGGCCACCGACATCGCCCGCTCCATGGTGACCCGCTTCGGCATGGGCGGCCGGCTGGGACCGGTGACCTACGAGACCGAGCAGCCCGGCTTCCTGGGCCAGATGGGCGGCTCGCGCCGGCTCTACGCCGAGGAGACGGCCCGCGAGATCGACATGGCGGTGCGCGACCTGGTGGACAGCGCCTTCCAGCGCGCCCGCCAGCTGCTGCTGCAGAACCGCGACCTGCTCGAGGAGGGGGCGCGCAAGCTCCTGGAGCAGGAGACCCTGGCCGACGGCGAGCTGGCCGCGGTGCTCGGGCGGGTGCGGGGGGAGGCGCGGCTGGCGGCGTGAGCGAGGCGCCCCCTCACCCCGGCCCTCTCCCCCAGCGAGCTGGGGGAGAGGGTGAGCAGACCGAGGTGCCTAGCCCTGCTCGCACTTCCGCCTGGCCGGCGGCACGCCATGGCTGCCCCCTCTCCCCTCCGGGGAGAGGGCAGGGGTGAGGGGCTCCCGCGTCAGATGATCGTCGACCTGGCCAGCAGCCAGTCGCGCACCTTCGGGAAGAGCAGCTCGGGGGCTCGCCGGCCCAGCAGCAGGTCGGTGTGGCCGACGCCCTCCGGCAGCTGCAGGTAGGTCTTCTCGCCGCCCCAGCGCTGGCAGGCCTCCTTCACCACCACCGGCGGGGCCATGCCGTCGCGCGGGGCCGCCACGAAGAGGGCCGGCTGGCGGCAGGTGGCCAGCGCGGCCCGGTGGTCCACCGCGCCGTCGTAGGAGCCGAAGCGGTCCTCGCGGAGGAAGGACTCGAACTGGCGCACCACCCCGGGCGGCAGGTCCTCGATGACGTTCATCATGAGGCGCCGGAAGATGGGCGGGTCCATCTCGCCGCGCTGGATGAAGAGCGAGGCCGCGGACGGCTGCCAGAGCCCGGACAGCGGGGCCACCAGCCGCGCGCCCACCCGGGCCAGCTGCCAGCGGGCCAGGAAGGGCAGCACCCTGAGCCGGGAGGCCTCCACGGTGAAGCGGATGGGCGGCGCCAGCGCCACCACGCCGGCCACGCGGGTCGGGTACCGGGCCGCCGCGGCCAGCGCCAGCAGCGCCCCCTGGCTGTGGCCCACCAGCAGGACCTGCTCCTGCCCGGTGGCGGCCTGCACCGCGTCGAGCGCCGCCGGCAGGTCCAGCGCCAGGTAGTCGTCGAGCGTCCAGTTGCGCAGCAGGCCCGGGCCGTCGCGGGAGCCGCCGTGGCCGCGCAGGTCGAGGGCGAAGCTGTCCAGGCCGCCGGCCGCCAGGAACGCCGAGAGCGAGTGGCCCGGCACGCCGAAGTCCAGCGCCAGCCGGTTCATGGCCACGCCGTGCAGCAGCAGCACCGGGGGCCTGCGCGGCGCGCCCTTCGGCAGCCGGCGGCCCAGGCAGAGGCGCCAGCCGTCGCTGGTGAGCGCGACCAGCCGCTGGTCCTCCTGCCCCGGCGCCGCCAGCTTGCGGCGCCAGTAGAGCAGGTGCGCCACCGCGGCGGCCGCCAGCACCGCCACGGCGGCCAGGTAGGTGAGGAGGCCGGAGCTCAAGGACCCTGGAGTCTAGACGAGTCCTGGCCCGCGTGCGCCGCCTGCCGCTGCGCGCAGGACCGGCCGGCCGATCGGCGCCGCCCTTCCGTGGCGCGTGCGTTGCACACCGGGGAGACGTGGTCGGGACGAGCGGCACGCCGGGGCTTCCCGTCGTGCCGATCGGCCGGTCCATGGAGCAAGTCGCAGTGGAACCGCCGCCAGGCTGAACGAATCCCGGGCACGCAGGTGCCCATCCTCCGAGCAACCGCTCCCTTGACCGACGAAGGTTTTGGAGCGTAGCGTCAACGCCGATTTTCCATCCCCGAGAGGTGAGCCGTGAAGAAGGTCGAGGCCATCATCAAGCCGTTCAAGCTGGACGAGGTGAAGCAGGCCCTTTCCGAGGTTGGCGTGGCCGGCCTCACGGCCACGGAGGTGAAGGGCTTCGGCCGGCAGAAGGGCCACACCGAGCTCTACCGCGGCGCCGAGTACGTCGTGGACTTCCTCCCCAAGGTCAAGGTGGAGGTGGTGGTCGCCGACGCCCTGGTGGGCAAGGTGGTCGAGGTCATCGAGCGCGCCGCCAAGACCGGCCGCATCGGCGACGGCAAGATCTTCGTGGTGCCCATCGACGAGGTGATCCGCATCCGCACCGGCGAGCGCGGCGAGGAAGCGCTCTAAGCGGGACCGGTGTCCCGCCCAGCCAAGGCTCCTCCGCTCCCGGCGGCGCTGGCACGCGCCGCGGTGGACTCCATCGCCGATGCCCTGGTGATCATCGGGGCCGACGGCGGGGTGGTCCACCTCAACCCGGCGGCGGAGGAGCTGTTCGGCCGCAGCCGCGAGCGGGCCGTCGAGCTGCCGGTCCGGGCGCTGCCCGGCGGCCACCAGCTGGCCGTCATCTCCGAGCGCGCCCGGCTCTCCCAGGAGAGCCAGTCCGCCGAGTTCCCCAGCCCGCTGGATCCGGGCGTCCCCATCTCCCTCGAGGCCTCGCCGCTGTTCGACGGGCCGACCATCGCCGGCACGGTGGTGGTGCTGCGCGTGACGCGCGGCGGCGAGCGGGCGCTCAACTTCGAGGCGCTGGCCGCCGGCTTGGCGCACGAGATCAAGAACCCGCTGGCCGGGCTGCAGGGCTCGGCCGAGCTGCTGGCGCGCGAGGCCGAGGGCAGCGCCCGCGACTACGCGCAGGTGATCGCCCGCGAGGCCCGCCGGGTGGACGGCCTGGTGCGCGAGCTGCTGGACCTGGCCCGCCCGGCGGCGCTGCAGGTGGCCCCGGTGGACATCCACCAGGTGCTGGGCGACGTGCGGGCCCTGGCCCGCGGCGTCCCCGGCGCCGAGCGGGTGACCTTCCACGACCGCTTCGACCCCTCGCTGCCGCCGGTGGTGGGCGACGACGAGAAGCTCACGCAGGTGATCCTCAACCTGGTGCGCAACGCCCTCGACGCGGTGGCGGATCGACCGGATCCGCAGGTGACGCTGGAGACCAGCGTGGCCACCATCCGGCTGCGCGCCGCCTCCGGCCGGACCCGGCCCCTGGCCCGCATCTCGGTGCAGGACAACGGCCCGGGCATCAGCGACGCCATGCTGGCCCGCCTCTTCACGCCCTTCTCCACCTCCAAGCCGCACGGCACCGGGCTCGGCCTGGCCATCTCCAGGCGCATCGTGGAGGCCCACGGCGGGCGCATCGAGGTCCGGAACCGGTCCGTGGGCGGCGCCGAGGCCAACGTCTACATCCCCCTACAGGTGAGCTGACCCGCCCCTGGGGGAGGCCCAGCCTGGATCCCGGGCTGGCCCCCGCCTTGCTAGGAGGCACGTCGTGCGCAAGGTCCTGATCGTCGACGATGAGAGCTCCATCCGGTTCGTGCTGGCCCGCACCTGCGAGCGGGCCGGCGTGCCCTGGGAGGAGGCCGGCAGCGCCGAGGAGGCCCGCGAGAAGCTGCGCGCCCACGGCACCGGCCGCGACGGCATCGGCCTGCTGCTGCTCGACGTGCGGCTCCCCGGCGACGACGGCCTCAAGCTGCTCGGGGAGATCGGCGGGCGCGCCGACTCGCCCTTCGTGGTGGTGATGACCGCCGAGGACACCATGCGCTCGGCCGTGGAGGCCATGAAGCGCGGCGCCGCGGACTACCTGGGCAAGCCCTTCGACCTGGCCCGCGTCGAGCGCATCGTGCGCGACCTGGCGGTGGCGCCCGCCGACCAGGGGGAGCCCGAGCCGGCCCCGGCCTCCGGCATCGAGGCGCAGATCGACCCCACCGCCGAGCCGCGCCGCTACCGCGACGTGGCGCTGCCGGAGACGCTGGTGGGGCGCTCCGCCGCCATGGTGGAGGTCTACAAGGAGGTCGGCCGGGTGGCCCGCACCGAGATGACGGTGCTGCTCATGGGCGAGTCGGGCACCGGCAAGGAGCTGGTGGCGCGCGCCGTCCACGCCAACTCCACCCGGGCCAAGGGGCCCTTCATCACCGTCAACATGGCGGCCATCCCGCGCGACCTCATCGAGAGCGAGCTCTACGGCCACGAGAAGGGCTCCTTCACCGGCGCGGTGGAGCGGCGCCCCGGCAAGTTCGAGCTGGCCAGCGGCGGCACCCTCTTCCTCGACGAGATCGGGGAGATGCCCATCGAGCTGCAGGCCAAGCTGCTCCGGGTGCTGCAGGAGCGCGAGGTGGACCGGGTGGGCGGCAGCCGGCCCATGCCGGTGGACGTGCGCATCGTGGCCGCCACCAACGCCGACCTGGCCCGCTCGGTGGAGGAGGGGCGCTTCCGCCGCGACCTCTACTACCGGCTGGCGGTGGTGCCCATCCGGCTGCCGCCGCTGCGCGAGCGCGAGGGCGACGTCATCCTGCTGGCCCGCCACTGCATCGCCCGCTACGGCGAGCAGCTGAAGGGGCGGCCGGTGGCCCTCTCCAAGGACGCCGAGCCCTTGCTCCTGGCCCACCCCTGGCCCGGCAACGTGCGCGAGCTGCAGAACGTCATGCAGCGGGCGCTGCTCAAGCTGAACGGCTCGCGCCTCACCGCCAACGACCTGGTCGGCCTCCTGCCGGCCGCGGCCCACGCCGAGCGCGGCCTGTCCGGCCTGGTGGAGGCGGTGCTCGACGCCGCCGAGCCGGAGCACGGGCGCTACCAGGCCGCGCTGGCCGCGGTGGAGGCGCCGCTCCTGGCGGCGGCGCTGGCCCGGACCAAGGGCAACCAGCTCCGGGCCGCCGAGCTGCTCGGGATGAATCGCAACACCCTCCGGGAGCGGATGCGCGCCCTCGGGATGAAGCCGAGGTAGCCTCTCGGGCGCAGCACCGATCTGGACCCCCACTGCCCGCTTCCCAGGCAGCAGGGTGCACGACAAGCAGGCAGCGTCAGCAGCGATCCCCCCGCCGTGGCTCGGTTTTCTGATCCGGGGCGGGGCCTCCCACGGCGGCACGGAAGGTGCTATCGATCGCCGCCATCCACCCCGTTCCCGCTGGAGAAACGACCGCGATGGCCATTACGACTCCGAAGCAGGTGCTCGAGTACGCCGCCGAGAAGAAGGCGACCTACGTCGACCTGAAGTTCATGGACTTCATCGGCCTGTGGCAGCACTTCTCGATCCCGCTCTACGAGCTCTCGGAGGACATCTTCGAGGAGGGGCTCGGCTTCGACGGCTCGTCGATCCGCGGCTGGCAGGCCATCCACGCCTCCGACATGCTGGTGATCCCGGACGCCACCACGGCCTGCATCGACCCGTTCATGGCGGAGCCCACGCTCTCGCTGATCTGCAACGTGGTCGACCCGATCACCAAGGAGCCGTACAGCCGCGACCCGCGCAACATCGCCATGAAGGCGGAGAAGTACCTGAAGGGCACCGGCCTGGGCGACACCGCCTTCTTCGGCCCCGAGCCGGAGTTCTTCATCTTCGACGAGGTCCGCTACGACAGCGGCGTCAACCACGCCTTCTTCAAGGTGGACTCGGTCGAGGGGCAGTGGAACACGGGCCGCGAGGAGGCCGGCGGCAACCTCGGCTACAAGCCCCGCTACAAGGAGGGCTACTTCCCGGTCGCCCCGACCGACTCGCAGCAGGACATCCGCACCGAGATGTGCCGCGTCATGGAGTCGGTGGGCATCCACGTGGAGCGGCAGCACCACGAGGTCGCCACCGCCGGCCAGGCCGAGATCGACATCCGGTTCGACTCGCTGGTGAAGATGGCCGACAAGCTGATGTGGTTCAAGTACGTCATCAAGAACGTGGCGCGCCGGCACGGCAAGACCGTGACCTTCATGCCCAAGCCGCTCTACGGCGACAACGGCTCCGGCATGCACGTGCACCAGTCCATCTGGAAGAGCGGCAAGCCGCTCTTCGCGGGCGACGGCTACGCCGGCCTCTCCGAGATGGCCATGCACTACATCGGCGGCATCCTGAAGCACGGCCCGGCGCTGGCGGCCCTCATCTGCCCGTCGACCAACTCGTACAAGCGGCTGGTGCCGGGCTTCGAGGCCCCCATCAACCTGGCCTACTCGGCCCGCAACCGCTCCGCCTCGGTGCGCATCCCGATGTACTCGCCCTCCCCGAAGGCGAAGCGCATCGAGTTCCGCTCGCCGGATCCGTCGGCCAACGGCTACCTGGCCTTCTCGGCCATGCTGATGGCCGGCCTGGACGGCATCGAGAACAAGATCAACCCCGGCCAGCCGCTCGACAAGGACATCTACGGCATGTCGCCGGAGGAGCTGAAGGACATCCCCAAGATGCCCGGCTCGCTGGACGAGGCGCTCGAGGCCCTGCGCAAGGACCACAAGTTCCTGCTCAAGGGCGACGTCTTCACCGAGGACGTCATCGAGACGTGGATCCAGTACAAGTACGACAAGGAAGTGAACCCGGTCCGGATGCGCCCGACGCCGATGGAGTACGCGCTCTACTTCGACATCTGACCAGTCGGCGCTCTGCGCCCACTCAGAAGTCCGCATGAGCACGAGGGGCCCCACTGAGGGGCCCTTCGTCGTTTCGAGGGGAGCCCGGCGCCCCCTGCCCTCTCCCCGGAGGGGAGAGGGAGTTCGACCGCGGGTGGACGCGGGCGCCCCTCACCCCTGCCCTCTCCCCGGAGGGGAGAGGGAGACTCAACCGGGGAAGCTCAACATTGCCAGCCCCCCTCTCCCCCAGGGCGGGCGTGGACCTTCCTGAGGTGAGGCGGGGCGAGGGCCCCCCGCCGCCGCTATGGGGTTTAGATGCGCCCGCCCTGCCCCCAGCTTGCTGGGGGAGAGGGAGACTCAACCGGGGAGGCTCAACATGGTCAGCCCCCTCTCCCCCAGCTTGCTGGGGGAGAGGGCAGGGGTGAGGGGGCTGCTGTGGGCACTCCGTCCGGGATGACGCAGCGGCGTCCGGTGGCGCCCCTGCGCTCCTGGTGGTATCCCGGCGCTCGCCGTGGGCCTGCTCGCGAACCGCTTCCACGCCGCCGCGGGCGGCCTGCCGCGCGTCTTCTGGACGCTCTGGGCCGGCATGCTGGTCAACCGGCTCGCCTCCTTCGTCATCACCTTCCTGGCGCTCTACCTGGTGCGCGAGCGCGGCTTCAGCGCCGACGCGGCCGGACGGGTGGTGGCGCTCTACGGGGTGGGGCTGCTCCTGGCCGGGCCGCTCGGCGGGGCCCTGGCCGACCGGGTGGGCCGGCGCCCCACCATGCTGGCCGGGCTGGCGCTGGGCGGCGCCTGCGTGGCCGCCCTGGGCTTCCTGCGCGACCCCACCTGGCTGGCGGGGCTGGCCTTCTGCGCCGCCCTCACCGGCGACCTCTACCGCCCGGCCGCCAACGCCGCCATCGCCGACGTGGTGCCCCCGGCCGACCGGGCCCGCGCCTTCGGGCTGGTCTACTGGGCGGTCAACCTGGGCTGGGCGGTCAGCCTCTCGGTGGCCGGCTTCGTGGCCGAGCGCTCGATGCTGGCCCTCTTCCTGGCCGACGCCCTCACCTCCTTCGCCTTCGCCACCATCGTGTGGCGGCGGGTGCCGGAGACCCGGCCGGCGCACCAGGCCCACGCCCCGGCGCTGGCGGGGCTCCTGCGGGTCTTCGGCGACCGCCCCTTCGTCACCTTCCTCGGCATCAACCTGGTGGTGCTGGTGGTCTTCACCCAGTTCCAGCTGGCCGCGCCGCTGGACTACGCCGAGCACGGCGTCGGGCCGCTGTCGTTCTCGCTGCTCATGGCCCTCAACGGCCTGGGGGTGGTGATCCTCCAGCCGCTGCTGGCGCCGCGCCTGCCGCGCCACGACGGGGCCAACGTGCTGGCCCTCTCGGCGGTGCTCATCGGCCTGGGCTACGGGATGAACGCCTTCCAGGGCTCGCTGCCGGCCTACGCGGTGGGGGCGCTGCTCTACACGGTGGGCGAGGTGCTGGGCTTCCCGGTGGCCTCGGCCATCGTGGCCGACCTTGCCCCGCCCGAGCTGCGCGGGCGCTACCAGGGGGCCTTCTCGATGTCCTGGGGCCTGGCCTTCACCCTCGCGCCGCTGGTGGGCGGCGAGGTGCTCCACCGCTTCGGGGGCCGGGCGCTCTGGCTGGGCTGCCTGGCGGCGTCGCTGGCGATGGCGCTGGCCCACCTGGCGGCCGGTCCGGCCCGGCGGCGCCGGCTGGCCGCGCTGCGCATCGACGCCCGGCCGGCCGGCCCCGGGCCGGGCTGACCCCCCACCCCACCCTGGCTGCGCTGACCCTCCGCCGGCGCCCCACCGACCTGACCTGGCGCAAGGCGGTGGCCGCAGGGTGTGTCACGCTGCGGGAGCCGTACCCGCCCACGCGTGGGCGCAGCGACGCAAGCTCCAGGGGGCCGGGCATGCCGGTGGTCTCACCCCATGACGGCGCCGGGCAGGCCTTCCGCCAGCTCTTCGAGCACATGAGCGAGGGGGTGGCGCTGCACGAGATCCTCCTCGACCCGGCCGGCCGGGCGTTCGACTACCGCTTCCTGCAGGTCAACGCCGCCTTCGAGCGGCTCACCGGCCTGCGCGCCGCCGAGGTGGTGGGGCGCACCGCGCTCGAGGTCATCCCCGCCCTCGAGGCGGAGTTCATCGCGCGCTACGCCCACGTGGCCCTGACCGGCGAGCCGATGCGCTTCGAGCTGCGCGCCGACGCGCTGGGGCGGATCTTCCACGTCAGCGCCTACCGCCCCGAGCCCCTCCACTTCGCCTGCGTCTTCACCGACGTCACCGCGGAGCGGTCCGCCCAGGCCGAGCTGCGCGCCGCCCTGCGCCGCGCCGAGGCCAGCGAGCACCAGCTGCGCCTGGTGGTCTCCCAGTCGCGCGACGTCATCTGGACCTTCGACCTCGCCGCCGGCCGCTTCACCTACGTGAGCCCGAGCATCGAGGCGCTGCGGGGCCTGACGGTCGAGGAGGCCCTGGCCGAGCCCATGGAGCGGGCCCTCACGCCCGAGTCGCTGGCCCGCGTCATGGCCGTGGCGGCCCGCAACGGCACCCCCGAGGAGGAGAACCCGCACACCGGCGTCTACGACCAGCCCTGCAAGGACGGCTCGATCAAGCACGTCGAGATGACCACCACCTACCAGCGCGGCCCCGACGGGCGCCCGCGCACGGTGGTCGGGATCTCGCGCGACGCCACCGACCGGGTGCGGGCCGAGCGGGCCCTGCGCCGGAGCGAGGCGCTCTACCGCTGCCTCTTCACCGCCACGCCGAGCGGGGTGATCCTGACCGGCCCGGACGGGCGCATCCTGGCGTTCAACGACCGGGCGGCGGCGCAGCTCGGCTACACCCGCGAGGCCTTCGCCCGGCTCGCCATCCCCGACATCGACGCCGAGGACGACGCGGACCGGGTGCGCTCCCGGATCCGGCAGGCCATGCAGGACGGGCACCTCGAGTTCGACACCCGGCACCGGAGCCGCACCGGCGAGCTGCGCGAGGTGCACGTCCGCATCGTCCCGGTGGACCTCGGCGAGGGCACGGCCCTGCTCTCCACCTGGGACGACGTCACCGAGCAGCAGCGGCTCACCCGGGAGCTGCAGCTCGGGCTGGCCGAGCGGGACGAGCGGGAGCGCTGGCTGCAGGCCAGCCAGCGGGTGGCCCGGCTGGGCCACTACGTCTTCGAGGTGCGCGAGGACCGGTGGGTCAGCTCACCGATGCTCGACGAGATCTTCGGCATCGGGCCCGAGCACCCGCGCACCACCGCCTCCTGGCTCGGGCTGGTGCACCCCGACGACCGGGCCGACCTGACCGACCACCTCTCGGCGCTGGCGGCCGCCGGCTCGCGCTTCGACCGGGTCTACCGGGTCGGGAGGCCGGGCGATCCGCCGCGCTGGGTCCACGGCCTGGGCGACCTCGAGCGCGACGAGGCCGGCCGGCCGCTGCGCCTGGTGGGCACCATCCAGGACGTGACGGCCCGCCACCAGGCTGAGCTGGTCCGCGAGGGCCTGGCGGACCAGCTGCGCCAGGCCCAGAAGCTGGAGAGCATCGGGCGGCTGGCCGGCGGGGTGGCCCACGACTTCAACAACATCCTGGTGGTCCTGCTGGCCTGCGGGGAGGCGCTGCAGCGGAGCCTGGACGAGGGGCGGCCGCCCGAGCGCGAGGACGTGCAGGAGATCCTGGAGGCGGCGGCGCGGGCCAAGGACCTGACCAGCCAGCTGCTGGCCTTCGCCCGCAAGAAGGTGGTGGCGCCGGTGCCGGTGGACCTCAACGAGGAGGTGCGCCGCGCCGAGCGGATGCTGCACCGCCTGCTGGGCGAGGACGTGGCGCTGGTGCTGCGGCTGGCGCCCGCCCTGTGGGCCACCACCTGCGACCCGGGCCAGCTCCAGCAGCTGCTGGTGAACCTGGCGGTCAACGCCCGTGACGCCATGCCGGGCGGCGGGCGCCTCACCCTCTCCACCGCCAACGTGGACGAGCCGGGGGCCGGGGAGGCGGGCTGGCGCGGCCTGGCCCCGGCGGCCGGGCCGCACGTCCGGCTGGTGGTCGAGGACACCGGGGGGGGCATCCCGCCGGAGCTCTGGTCGCGCCTCTTCGAGCCCTTCGTCACCACCAAGCCGGCCGGCCGGGGCACCGGGCTCGGCCTGGCCACCGCCCTCGGCATCGCCCAGCAGGCCGGCGGCGTCATCCGCTTCCGCAGCCAGCCTGGCTGCGGCGCCGCCTTCGAGGTGCTGCTGCCCCGCACCGAGGCCACGGTGGCCGGCCCCGCCGACCCCGGGCGCGCGCCCGGGCCCCTCACCCAGGCCACCGAGCGGATCCTGCTGGTGGAGGACGACCAGCACGTCCGCGACGCCACCAGCCGCGCCCTGCGCCAGGCCGGCTACCAGGTGGTGACCGCCGCCGGCGGCGCCGAGCTGCAGGCGCTCCTCGGGCCGGACCTGCCGGCGCCGCAGCTCCTGCTCACCGACGTGGTGATGCCGGGGATGAACGGCCGCCAGGTGGCCGAGGCGGCGCGGCGGGCCTTCCCGGGCCTGCGGGTCCTCTTCATGTCCGGCTACGCGCAGGACATCATCGTCCACCACGGGGTGGTGGACCCGGGCCTGGACCTGCTGGAGAAGCCCTTCACCAACGAGGCGCTGCTGCGACGGGTGCGGGCGGCGCTCGACGCGTGAGCCCCGGGCCGGGCCGTGGCCACCCGCCCGCGGCGGGGGCGCGGCGACCGCCACCGCCGGCCCGGAACCTGCTATCTCAGGCCATGGCCGCGGAGAGGCAGTGGAACGAGGCGCTGTTCCGGGCGCTGACGGAGCACTCGGGCGACATCCTCTCGCTCCTGGACGCCCAGGGGCGGTTCCTCTTCAACTCGGCGGCGGCCCTGCGCATCAGCGGGTACAGCTCCGAGGAGCTGGCCGAGATGGGCCCCTTCCAGAGCATCCACCCGGAGGACCTGGCGACGGTGGCGGAGACCTTCCGGCGGGTGCTGGCCGAGCCCGGGGCCACCGCCTCGGCGCAGTACCGCCACAGGACCAAGGGCGGCGGCTGGACCTGGATGGAGGCGGTGGCCTGCAACCAGCTCGACAACCCGGACGTGCGCGGCGTGGTCACCTCCTCCCGCGACATCACCGAGCGCAAGCGGACCGAGGACGCGCTGCGCCAGGGCGAGGAGCGGCTGCGGGCGCTGGCGGCGCGCCTCGACGCCCTGCGGGAGGAGGAGCAGGCGCGCATCTCCCGGGACCTGCACGACGACCTGGCGCAGGTGCTGGCCGGGCTGGGCTTCGAGTTCCGCCGGCTGGAGAACCGGCTGGCGGAGTCGGACGCGCCCGCCTGGCTGGAGGACTGGCTGGCCGAGGCGTCCTCGCTGGTCGGCCAGGCCCACGCCTCGGTGCGGCGCATCGCCTTCGACCTGCGCCCGCCCTCCCTCGACGCGCTCGGGCTCCCCCAGGCGCTGGCCGCGGAGGCGCGGCGCTTCGAGGCCCGCACCGGGATCCGCTGCGCGGTCGAGGTCGGCGAGTTCCCGGCCCTGCCCGCCCCGCTGGCCACGGCGCTCTTCCGCATCGCCCAGGAGTCCCTCACCAACGTGGCCCGGCACGCCCAGGCCACGCGGGTCCAGCTGCGGCTCGAGGCCGGCGGCGGCGAGGTGGTGCTGCGGGTGGAGGACGACGGGCGCGGTCCCGAGGAGGGTGACCCGGCCAAGGCCGGCCTGGGGCTGCTGGGGATGCGGGAGCGCGCCGCCCAGGTCGGCGGCACGGCGCGGCTGGAGCGCGGCGCCGCGGGCGGCGCCACGGTGGTGGCCCGCCTGCCCCTGGCGCCTCACTCCCCCAGGTAGGCCTTGCGGACCTCGGGGCTCTGCAGCAGCTCCCGGCCGGTGCCGCTCATCACGATCTGCCCGGTCTCCAGCACGTAGGCCCGGTGGGCCAGCTGCAGCGCCTTGTGGGCGTTCTGCTCCACCAGCAGGAGCGCCACCCCGCCCTGGTTCACCTCGCGCAGCACCGTGAAGATCTTCTCCACCACCTGCGGCGCCAGCCCCAGCGAGGGCTCGTCGAGCAGCAGCAGCCTGGGGCGGCTCATGAGCGCCCGGGCCACCGCCAGCATCTGCTGCTCGCCGCCGGAGAGGGTGCCGGACACCTGGTCGCGCCGCTCCGCCAGGATGGGGAAGAGGGCGTAGGCCTTGTCGGCGTCGGTGACGATCTCGGCGCGGTCGGTGCGCAGGTAGGCGCCCAGCTCCAGGTTCTCGCGCACCGTCAGGTTGAGGAAGATGCCGCGCCCCTCCGGCGCGTGGGCCATGCCGCGCGCCACCAGCTGGTGCGAGGCCAGGCGGGTGACGTCCTCGCCCTCCAGCGCCACCGTGCCGGCGGCCAGCGGGATCATGCGGGAGATGGCGCGCAGGGTGGTGCTCTTGCCGGCCCCGTTGGCGCCGATCAGGGCCACCACCTGCCCGGCCCCCACCGCGAGGTTCACGCCGCGCAGGGCCTCGATGGCGCCGTACCGGACCCGCAGGTCGCGCACCTCCAGCACCGGCGGGCTGGCGGTCACGGGCCCTCCCCGGGGCCGCCGGCCACGGCCACGCCGCCCGCCCCGCCGCCCGGCACCGCCAGGTGGCGCTCCTCCAGGTAGGCGTCGCCCAGGTAGGCCTCGATCACCCTGGGGTCGCGCCGCACCTGGTCGGGCGTGCCGGCGGCGATGGTGACGCCGTGGTCCAGCACCAGCAGCCGCTCCGAGACGCCCATGACCAGCCGCATGTCGTGCTCGATGACCAGGATGGCCAGCGAGAAGCGATCGCGGATGTCGCGGATGAGCTGCATCAGCTCGATCTTCTCCGAGGCGTTCATGCCCGCGGCCGGCTCGTCCAGGCACAGCACGCTGGGGCCGGTGGCCAGCGCCCGGGCGATCTCCAGGCGGCGCTGCTCGCCGTAGGGCAGGCTGCGCGAGGGCTCGTCGGCCCGGTGGGCCAGCCCCATGACCGCCAGGTAGGACTCGGCGCGCTCCCGGATGCGCGCCTCCTCGGCCTGGTGGTGCTGGGTGCGGAACCAGGCGCCGAAGAAGCCGCTCCTGGCCCCGGCGTGGCAGGCCACCCGCACGTTGTCGAGGGCCGAGAGCTCGCGGAAGAGCCGGATGTTCTGGAAGGTGCGGGCCACGCCGCGGCCGCAGATCTGGTGGGCCTTGAGGCCGTTGACCCGCCGGCCGCCCACCAGCACCTCGCCCTCGCTGGGCACGTAGACGCCGGTGATGGCGTTGAAGGCGGTGGTCTTGCCGGCGCCGTTGGGGCCGATCAGCCCCACCAGCTCGCCGGGGTGCATGGTGAGGTCGAAGCCGGAGAGCGCCTTGAGGCCGCCGAAGCGCATGGTGACGCCGCGCACCTCGATGGCCGGGGCGGCCGGGCCGGGCGCGGTCCCGCCGGCGGCGGCCGGGGCCGGCGCGCTCACGCCGCCCCCCCGCCGGGCGCCGCCGGGCCGGGCGGGGCCGCGGCCGGCTTGCGGCGCCGCCACAGGTCCCACACCTCGCGGGTGCCGAAGAGCCCCTGCGGTCGGGCCAGCATCATCACCACCAGCATGAGGGCGTAGACCACCATGCGGTACTGCTGGAACTCGCGCAGCGCCTCCAGCGAGATGGTGAGCACGGTGGCCGCCACCACCGACCCGGTGATCGACCCGAGCCCGCCCAGCACCACCATCACCACCACCTCCATGGAGCGCACGAAGTTGAAGTTGGAGGGGGAGACCGACCCGATGAGGTGCACGATCAGCCCGCCGGCCAGGCCGGCGTAGGCCGCCGAGATGACGAAGGCCCGCACCTTGTAGCCGGTGGTGTCCACCCCCATGGCCTCGGCCGCCACCTCGTCCTCGCGGATGGCGAAGAGGGCCCGCCCCTGGGTGGAGGTGGCCAGGCGGCGCGCCATCACCACCGTGGCCACCGCGCCCAGCCCCACCCAGGCCAGCGTGGTGTGCAGCGGCAGGTCGGTGAGTCCCAGCGCGCCGCCCAGGGCCGGGGTGTTCTCGATGACCGAGCGGATGATCTCGCCGAAGCCGAGCGTCACGATGGCCAGGTAGTCGCCGCGCAGGCGCAGCGAGGGCAGCCCCACCAGCAGCCCGGCCGCCGCCGCCGCCAGCATGCCGAAGAGCAGCGCCAGCCCGAAGAGCAGGGCGTCGGAGGCCGCCACGGGCAGGAAGGAGAGCTGCACGTCGGCCAGGGCCAGGGTCACCTTGGCGGTGGCGTAGGCCCCCACGCTCATGAAGCCGGCGTGGCCCAGGCTGAACTGGCCGGTGAAGCCGTTCACCACGTTGAGCGACACCGCCAGGATGACGTTGACGCCCACGTTGATGAGCACCAGCGTCCGGTAGGGCGGGGTGGCCGCCTGCAGCGCCAGCAGGAAGGGCACCGCCACCAGGAAGGGCAGGAAGGAGCGGGCCAGCGAGCGCAGGCGGGCCACTAGACCTTCTCCACGGTGACGCGGCCGAAGAGCCCCTCGGGCTTGAAGAGCAGCACCAGGATGAGGATGGTGAAGGCGATGGCGTCCTTGAAGGAGGAGGCGGTGTAGCCCGCCACGAACTCCTCGGCCAGGCCCAGCACCAGCCCGCCCACCATGGCCCCGGGCACGCTGCCGATGCCGCCCAGCACCGCCGCCACGAAGGCCTTCAGGCCGGGCATGAGGCCGAAGAGCGGGTTGATCTGCGGGCGCGGCACGGCGTTCAGGATGGCGGCGGCGGCGGCCAGGGCGCTGCCCAGCACGAAGGTCCAGGAGATGATGCGGTTCACCGGGATGCCCATCAGCCCGGCCACCTGCGGGTCGAAGGAGACCGCCCGCATGGCCGTGCCGAAGCGGGTCCGGTAGACGATCCACTGCAGCCCGAGCATGAGGGCCACCGCCACGCCCAGGCCGATGACGTCGTAGTTGGAGACGTTGACGTCGCCGAGCGGCAGCGCCACCCGCGGCAGCAGCTCGGGGAAGAAGCGCGGGGTGGGCCCGGGCGGGAACTCGATGGGCATGAAGCCCCAGGGCTGCAGCTGGAAGCCGTACTCCAGCAGGAACGAGACGCCGATGGCGGTGATGAGCGAGGTGAGCCGGGCCTGGCTGCGCAGCGGCCGGTAGGCCAGCCGCTCGATGAGGTAGCCGAGCAGGCCGCACAGGACCATGGCGCCCATGGTGACCAGCAGGGCCCGCACCATGGCCCCGGCCACGCCGTCGCCCTGCACCGTCCCGCCGGGCAGGAGCAGGTCGGCCAGGTAGAAGCCGGCGTAGGCGCCCACCATGTAGACGTCGCCGTGGGCGAAGTTGATGAGCTTGAGGACCCCGTACACCATGGTGTAGCCCAGGGCGATGAGGGCGTAGATGGTCCCGACCGAGAGGCCGTTGACCAGGTGCTGGAGGAACTCGACGAGGGCTTCGGACACGGGCGGCGGCGCTCCCCGGCTCGCGGTGGCGGGTGGGTCGGGGGCGGGGGCGGCCTAGTTGGGCTGGACGGTGGCGACGAACTTGCCGGTGTCGCCCTCGACCTTGAGGACCACCGCCGGCTTCACCGCGTTGTGGTCGGCGTCCAGGGTGATGACGCCGGTGACGCCGGGGAACTCGCGGGTGGCGGCGATGGCGTCGCGGATGGCCGGGCCGGACAGGTCGGGGGCCCGCTCCATGGCCTCCATGGCCACCCGGGCCGCGTCGTAGCCCTGGGCCGCCAGCGAGTCGGGCACCACGCCGTGCCTGGCGCGGTACGTCTTCACGAACTCGACGATGCGCGGGCTGGGGTCGTCGGGGCTGTAGTGGTTGGAGAAGTAGCTGCCCTCCAGCGCCCCGCGGGCGATCTCGTAGAGCTTGGCGGAGTCCCAGCCGTCGCCGCCCATGAGCGGCACGGCCAGGCCCAGCTCGCGGGTCTGGCGGGCGATGAGCGCCACCTCGGTGTAGTAGCCGGGCACGTAGATGGCCTCGGGCTTCTTGCGCTTGATGGCGGTGAGCTGGGCCTTGAAGTCCTGGTCGCCGGCCTTGTAGCTCTGGTCGTCCACGATCTCGCCGCCCAGGTCCTTGAACTTGGAGAGGAAGTAGTCGGCCAGCCCCACCGAGTAGTCGTTGCCCACGTCGCGCAGCACCGCCACCCGCTGCAGCTTGAGGGTCTCGCGCGCGAACTTGGCCATCACCGTGCCCTGGAACGGGTCGATGAAGCAGACGCGGAAGACGTAGGGGCGGACCGTGTCGCCCTCCTTGGTGACCTTGGGGTTGGTCGAGGAGGGGGTGATCATGGGCGTCTTGTGCTTGTCGGCGATGGGGGCCATGGCGAGCGAGCGCTTGGAGGCCACCTCGCCCAGCAGCACCTGCACCTTGTCGTCCACCACCAGGCGGGTGGTCACCAGGGCGGCCTCCTCCTGCTTGCCCTGGTTGTCGTAGGTCTTCACCGAGACCTGCCGGCCCTTCACGCCGCCGCGGGCGTTCCGCTCCTCGACCGCCAGGCGGATGCCCTTGTCGGTGGAGTCGCCGAAGGTGGCCTCGTTGCCGGTGAGCGAGCCGACGTGGCCCAGCACCAGGGGGGCGTTGGCGGCCGGGGCGGCGCCGGCACCGGTGGCCGCGGCGGCGCCGGACGGGGTGGCCTCGCTGGGCTTCTTCTTCTCGCAGGCCGCGAGGGCCAGCAGCAAGGCGAACGGGGCGAGGACGCGGGCGCGCAACATGGTGAACCTCCGCCGATGTGCTTGGGAAATCGGTCGTTTGTAGCTGGGCGCGCCGTGCCTGGTCAACCGGCCGGGAGGGTCAAGGGGCGCGTGCTATCGTCTCGGGCTCCATGGCCCGGCCTCGCATCCTGCTGGTGGACGACAACGCGGAGCTGCTCACCCTGCTGGGCCGCCTCGTCGAGGCCGAGGGGTGGGAGCCGGTCATGGCGCCCCGCGGCAGGGCGGCGCTCGACCTGCTCAAGGCCGGCCTCCCCGCGGCGGCGGCCGTGGACGTGCTCCTGCCGGACATGATGGGCTACGAGGTCGGCGCGGTCCTGCGGGCGCAGGGCGTCCCCTTCGTCTTCATGACCGGGGTCTTCAAGGGCGGTCGGGCCGCCACCGAGGCGCGCACCCTGCACGGGGCCGCCGGGTACTTCGAGAAGCCCTTCCCGGGCAAGAAGCTCATCGACGCCCTGGCCGCCCTGCTGCCCTCGCAGGCCCCCACCCGGGCGCCGGCCGCGCCGCCCGTGCTCGCCACCGACGACTTCGACGTGGAGGTCGCCGTGGAGGCCGACGAGCCCTCCGAGGCCATGGAGCTGACCGGGCGGGTCATGCTGACCGAGGGCGGCAAGGTCTCGGCCCTGCTCCGCGGCGAGGTGGTCACGGCCGGACCGCTCGGCAGCCCGGGCCGGCCAGCCCCCCCGGCGGTCCAGCCGGCGCCCCGCCCCGCCGCCGAGATCCGGGCCGCCGCCGCGGCGCGGCGCGCCGCCGAGGTGGCCGCGGCCCCTCCGGCCGCGCCCGCCACTCCCGCCTCGCTGGCCTCGCCGGCCCCCCAGCCCAGCGGCGACGGCCCGGCGGTGGGCCGGCTCGAGGACAACCTGCCCGAGCTGATCACCGCCTTCTGGCTCACCGAGCAGACCGGCGAGCTGACCCTGCAGCGGGGCAAGGTCAAGAAGACCATCTACTTCGAGGGCGGGCGCCCCTGCTTCGCCATCTCCAACCTGATGACCGACCGGTTCGGCCCGTTCCTGGTGCGGGTCGGCAAGATCACGCAGGGGCAGCTGCTGCTGGTGCAGGCGGCGGCCGACTCCACCAAGCGGCGCACCGGCGACATCCTGGTGGAGATGCAGCTCCTCAAGGAGACGGAGAAGCTCTACTACGTGGCCCAGCAGGTGAAGGCCATCGTCTACTCGCTCTTCGGCTGGGAGGAGGGCGAGTTCCGGCTCCACTTCGTGGACCGCGCCGCCAAGGAGTCGATCAAGCTCGACCTGCACCCGGCCAACCTGATCATGCGGGGCGTCAAGAAGCTCTACAAGCCGGAGCGGCTCTTCCGGCTCCTCTCGCCGGAGGACCGGCTCATCCCCACGCCGCAGCCGGCCTTCGCCCTGCACGAGGTGGAGCTGGACCGCTGGGAGGGCGAGCTGCTGGCGCGGGTGGACGGCACCCGCACCCTGGCCGAGCTCATCCACATGGCGCAGCGGCCCGAGCACCTGGTGTACGGCTACCTCTACGGGCTGACGGCGCTGAAGATCCTGGAGAAGCGCTAGGCGTCCGGCGGCGCCACCGGCCGCTCGGCCGTGTACCCCATGACCCGGTAGACCAGCCGCCCGGCCAGCTCGCGCAGCGCGTCGGTGCTCTTCGCGAGCGGGCCGGCGCGCGGCAGCCAGCTCTCGCCGCGGCCGTCGCCGGCGCGGTGGTCCACCGCCAGGGTGTCGGGCGCCAGGCCGGCGGCGTGGAAGCAGCCGAGGGCGCGCGGCATGTGGGCGGCGCTGGTGACCAGCAGGAGCCGCTTCCAGCCCTGCCGCGCCACCACCCGGGCCGACTCCACGGCGTTCTCGCGGGTGTTGCGGCTGGTGGTCTCGGCCAGCAGCCGCGCCGGCGCGACGCCCCAGCGCGTGAGCAGCGCCACCACCTGCTCGGACTCCGGCACGTCGCCGGGCTGCGGGTCCACCAGGCCGCAGGAGTAGAGGAGCTGGCGGGCGTGGCCGGTGCGCAGGACGTCGAAGGCGCGGGTCACCCGATCGCTGGCGCCGCTCAGCTGCAGGGTGCCGGTGGCGCGGGTGGCGCCCGACTCGATGACGCCGCCCAGGACGATGACCGCGTCGTAGGTCACCTCCGGCCGGTCGGTCGAGACCGCCGGGGCCTCGGCGTGGCGCATGAGCGCGGTGGCCACCGGGTCGGTGGAGAAGGCCACGAGCTGCGCCACCCCGAGCACGCCGAGCGCGGTGGCCAGGCGGGGCCGCCCGCGCAGCAGGAGCGCCAGCAGCAGCAGGGCCAGGGCCCAGGTGAGCGGCGCCAGGGCCAGGTCGAAGAGCTTGGAGAGGGCCAGGAACATGTGGCGGGCATGATACGCGGGTACCATCGGCGCCGTGACCCCCCTCGACCGCGACGTCGCCTCGCTCCTGTGTGTCGGCTTCCACGGCACCACCCCGTCGCCGGAGGTGCTGGAGCTCATCGCCCGCGGGGTGGGCGGGGTCATCCTCTTCGCCCGCAACCTCACGGGGGCCGAGCAGGTGGCCGAGCTGACCGGCGCGCTCAAGCGGGCGGCGGGGCGGCCGCTCCTGGTGTCCATCGACCAGGAGGGCGGGCGGGTGGCCCGGCTGCGCGCCCGGCACGGCTTCACCGAGCTGCCGCCCATGCGGGCGCTGGGCGAGGCGGGCGACGAGGGGCTGGCCTTCGAGGTGGGGGCGCTGCTGGGCCGCGAGCTCCGCGCCGTGGGGGTGGACCAGGACTACGCCCCGGTGGTGGACGTGGACACCAACCCGTTGAACCCGGTCATCGGGGACCGCGCGCTGTCGCGGACCCCGGCCGAGGTGGGCCGGCTGGGCGCCGCCCTGGCCCGCGGCCTGCAGTCGGCCGGCGTGGCCGCCTGCGCCAAGCACTTCCCCGGGCACGGCGACACCAGCCAGGACAGCCACGTGGACCTGCCGCACCTGCCGCACGCCCTGGACCGGCTGCTGGCGGTGGAGCTGCCGCCCTTCACGGCGCTGGCCCGCGCCGGGGTGGCCGCGGTGATGACGGCCCACGTGGTCTTCGACGCCCTCGACCCGGCGCGGCCGGCCACCCTCTCGCCGCCGGTGCTGGCGCTGCTCCGGGAGCGCTGCGGCTTCCTGGGCTGCTGCGTCTCGGACGACCTGGAGATGAAGGCCATCGCGGCCCACCTGCCGCTGGAGGTGGCGGCCCCCGGCGCGGTGGCGGCGGGGGTCGACCAGCTGCTGGTGTGCCACAGCGCGGCGGTGCAGCACGGGGCCATCGACCTGGTGCGGCGCGCGGTGGAGGAGGGGCGCATCTCCCGGATGCGGCTGGCCGAGGCCCAGGCCAGGGTGGGGGCGCTGCTGCGCTACGCCGGCCCGCCGCCGGATCCGCGCGCGGTGCGAGGGGCGCTGCGCACCGAGGCCCACCTGGCGCTGGCGGCGCGGGTGCCGGCGCTGGCCAGCGGGCGGGATCCGACGGCGGCGTAGGTTCGCCGGGTGCTGCTCGCCAGCACGCCCGGAGGAGCGCAGGACTCGTCCGCTCGAGCCCCCTCTCCCCCAGCTTGCTGGGGGAGAGGGATGGGGTGAGGGGGCTGGATCGCGTGCACAGGTTCCCCTCACCCCTGCCCTCTCCCCGGAGGGGAGAGGGGAACTCAACCCGTGGGAGCCGGCCTGGGGCTCAACTCACGCGGGAGCGCAGGACTCGTCCGCTCGAGCCCCCTCTCCCCCAGCCTGCTGGGGGAGAGGGATGGGGTGAGGGGGCGGGATCGCGTGCACAGGTTCCCCTCACCCCTGCCCTCTCCCCGGAGGGGAGAGGGAGGCTTGTCCGTGGTGGTCGCGGGTACCCCTCACCCCTGCCCTCTCCCCGGAGGGGAGAGGGAGCAGACATGGTGTGCCCTCGTCATGGCGGAGGTGTGACCAGGGCTGGAGGCCGAGCTCTGCTCATGACGGAGGTGTGAGCAGGGCTGGAGGCCGAGGTCTGCTCATGGCGGAGGTGTGAGGCCATGGTCTGCTCACCCTCTCCCCCAGCTTGCTGGGGGAGAGGGCCGGGGTGAGGGGGGAGCAGCTGGCTCCCGCACCGCCCTCCTCCCTCACCCCAGGAAGAACCCCTCCGCCAGCAGGAACAGCACCGCCGCCGCCAGCAGCCAGCTCCAGAGCGGCACGCCCTCCGTCGCCCCGCCGCCTGCGGCGTGGCCGTCCACCCGGGCGTGGGCCTCGCCGCCGAACCAGGCGGTCAGCTCGGCCGGGAGGAGGCGGCGGGTGTCCGACTCGCGCGGGTCCGGCACCACCGCGAAGGCCAGCGCCGGCTCCAGCCGCTCCACCCCGCGCTCGGCCACCTTCACCTGCCAGAGGCCGGGCAGCCGCGGCGTGAAGGTGAGCGCCGCCCCGCCCTCCGACGGCGCCAGCCCGGCCGCCTCGAGCTCGCGGCGCGAGCGCTCCTTCCCGTCCGGGCCGACCAGCGCCCTGAGCTCCCGCCCCTCGCCCAACCGCAGCGCCCGCGGCGTCCCCACCACCGTGGGCACGTCGCGGCGCTCCTCCAGCCCGCCCGACAGCCAGGCGGCGAAGCGCTGCAGGGCCGGCAGGAAGCTGGTGCGGATGGGCCAGTCGTTCCAGTCGCGGTCGGCGGTGGAGGTGAAGAGCAGCACCCGGCCGCGGCCGCGGCGCGCCTCCACCAGCGCCGGGGCGCCGTCGTCGAAGGCCGCCAGCACCACCGGCGCCTCGCCCTTGGGCGCCGGGCGGGTCAGCATGTAGCGGTAGAAGCGCGCCCCCTGCAGCCCCTCGCGGGCGTCGCCGGTGAAGACCGCCAGCGCCGGGTGGGCCTCGTCCACCCGGGCCAGCCTGGCCGCCTGCGCCTCGGCCTGGCCGCGCTCGGCGGCGGTCTTGACCACGTGCAGCGGCAGCGGCAGGAGCGGCCCCAGCTCGCGGGCGTAGAGGTCCGGGTCCACCTGGTCGCCCATGGAGAGGAACAGGCCGCCGCCGCCCTCCACGAACCTCACCAGGTCGGCGGTGCGCCCGGCCACCCCGCGCACGTTGAGCAGGAAGACCACGTCGAAGCGGGAGAGGTCGGCCTCGCGCAGCGCCTCGCCGTCCACCAGGGTGGACCGGACCGGCGAGGCCGGCGAGCCCAGCGCCGACTCCACGAAGTAGGCCTCGTCGCGGTACTTCACCGGCGAGGGGGCGCCGTCCACCACCAGCGCCCGGATCTCGCGCGGCACGGTGACGGTGAGCACCCGCTCGTCGTCGAGCGCCAGGGCGTCGCCGGGCACGGCGGCGCTCAGGGTGGCCGGGCCGCCGGCCGGGAAGGCGTGGGAGAGGGTCTTGCGCGCGGTGGCGTTGGCCGGCACGTCCACGAAGGCGCGGATGGCGGGCCGGGCCTCGCCGCCCACCCGGAGCGAGAGCGCCAGGTCCTTGGCCGGCTCGGCCCCGGTGACCGAGACCGCGGCGGTCAGCTTGTAGCCGCGCGGCCCCACCGCGGGATCCGGCTCGGCGCCCAGCGCGGTGACCGCGGCGTTGGGCAGGTCGGCGCCGCGGGCCGCGTCCACGATCTCCACGTGGGGCCGCACCGGCCCCTTCGGCCCCGGCACCTCCGGCGGCGGCACGTCGAGCCGCCAGGCCGCGGCGGTGAGGTCGGTGACCACCACGATCTGCTTGCCGAGCTGCTCCTGCCCCTTGGCCTCGGCCAGGGCGCGAGCCGCCGCCGCCACGCAGCTGGTCAGGTCGGCGTGGCCGAAGGCGGGCGCGGCCTCGTCGAGGGTGCGCCGCACCGCCACCCGGTCGAAGGCCGGTGCGGGCGCCGCCGGGGGGCGGCCGTCGCACACCAGGGCCGACACCGGCGCCTCGCCGGGCAGGCTGGTGAGGGCGTCCAGCGCCTGCTGGCGAGCGCGGGAGAAGAGGGTGTCGCCGCCCAGCCGGTAGGACATGGAGCCCGAGGCGTCCAGCACCAGCACGGTGGCCAGCGGCCCGCCGCCCGGGGTGGCGGCGGCCGAGGCCGGCTGCTCGGCGCGCGGCCGGGCCAGCGCCAGCGCGGCGGCGGCCAGGAGCAGGGTGCGGGCCGTGAAGAGCAGCAGCTTCTTGAGCCGCAGCCGCTGGGCGTTCTCCTTGCGGGCCCGCAGGACGAAGTCGAGCGCCGGGAACGGCGTGGGCCTGGGCCGCCGCCGGAAGAAGAGGTGGACCACCAGCGGCAGCGCCGCCGCCAGGAGGCCCCACAGCAGCAGCGGGTTGAGGAAGCCCACGCTCATGCGGCGTGGCGCTGCCGGCGGGCCAGGAAGGGGAGCAGCACCTCGTCGAGCGGCCGGTCGGTGCGGCACAGGGCGTAGTCCACGTCCTGCTCGGCCGCCTCGCGCTTCACCTGGGCCAGCCAGCCCTCCATCACCTCGAGGTAGCCGGCGCGGATGTCCCGGCCGTTGGCCTCCACCGAGCGGCCGTCCTCGGTGGAGAGGAAGAGGGTGGGGTCCTGGTAGGGGAACTCCAGCTCGGCCGGGTCGAGCACGTGGAAGAGGGTCACCTCGTGCTTGCGGCGCGACAGCAGGGCCAGCTGCTTGAGCGCCTTCTGGTCCTGGTCGAACAGGTCGGTCAGCACCACCACCGCGGCGCGCCGCGGCGCGTGCTCCACCAGCCAGTCCACCGCCGCGGCCAGCCGGGTGCCGCCCTTCCCCTCGGCGCCGGAGAGGGCCTCCACGATGGGCAGGAGGTGCCCGGCCGAGGCGGCCGGCGGGATGGCGCGCACCACCTGGTCGGCGCACAGCACCAGCCCGGCCGCGTCGGCCTGGCGCACCAGCAGGTAGGCCAGCGAGGCGGCCAGCGACGAGGCGTACTCCAGCTTGGTGAGCCGCCCCTCGGCCCCCTTCCAGCCCATCGACCCGGAGGCGTCCACCACCAGGTAGCAGCGCAGGTTGGTCTCCTGCTCGAACTGCTTCACGTAGTACTTGTCGAACTTGCCGTAGGCCTTCCAGTCGATGCGCCGCACGTCGTCGCCGGGGGCGTACTCCTTGTGCTCGGCGAACTCGACCGACTGCCCGTGGTGCGGCGAGCGGTGCAGCCCGGAGAGGATGCCCTCGGTGACCGCCCGCACCCGCAGCTTGAGCGTGCCGAGCTTGGCCAGCACGGCCGGGTCGAGCAGGGAGCGCTTCGGGTCGGTCATGGCGTCACGTGGCGCGCGCCGGGCCGGGGCGGCCTCACGCCTTCACGGTCTCGAGGAGGCGGTCCACGATGGTGGCGCTGGTCATGCCCTCGCTCTCGGCGCGGAAGTTGGTGATGACGCGGTGGACCAGCACGTGGCGGGCCAGGGCGCGCACGTCCTCCACGCTGGCGGCCATGCGGCCGTCCAGGATGGCGCGGCTCTTGGCCCCCAGCACCAGGTACTGGCCGGCCCGCGGGCCGGCGCCCCAGCTGACGTTCTCCTTCACGAAGTCCGGCGCGGAGGGGTCGCCGGGGCGGGTCATGCGGGCCAGGTCCACGGCGAACTTCACCACGTGGTCGGCGGCCGGCACCCGCAGGACCAGCTCCTGCAGCTGCCGGATCTTGCCGGGCGAGAGGATGCGGTGCAGCGAGGCGCGGGCCGCCTGGGTGGTGGAGCGGACGATCTCGATCTCCTCCAGCGCCGAGGGGTAGGTCACCTGCACGTAGAACATGAAGCGGTCGAGCTGGGCCTCGGGCAGGGGGTAGGTGCCCTCCTGCTCGATGGGGTTCTGGGTGGCGAAGACCAGGAAGGGCAGGTCGAGCGGGTAGGTCTCGCCGCCGGCGGTGACCCGGTACTCCTGCATGGCCTGCAGCAGCGCCGCCTGGGTCTTGGGCGGGGTGCGGTTGATCTCGTCGGCCAGCAGCAGGTTGGCGAAGATGGGCCCCTTGACGAAGCGGAAGGCGCGCCGCCCGGTGGTGTGGTCCTCCTCCAGCACGTCGGTGCCGGTGATGTCGGAGGGCATGAGGTCGGGGGTGAACTGGATGCGGTTGAAGGAGAGGTCCAGCACCTCGGCCACCGTGGAGATGAGCAGGGTCTTGGCCAGCCCCGGCACGCCCACGAAGAGGCAGTGGCCGCGGGCGAAGAGGGCGGTGAGCAGCGCCTCCACCACGTCCTTCTGCCCGACGATGCGCTTCTCCAGCTCGCCCAGGATGGCGCGCTTGGCCTCGTGCAGCTCGGCCACGGCGGCGAGGTCGGTCTGTGGGCCCTGCGGCACGGCGGAGGCGGAGGAGGAGGCGGCGGTGGTGGCGGTCATGGATGTCCTTGGCCCGGGCGTGGGCCCGTGGCGCCCTGCAGTATCTCCGCGAAGCGGCGCTCGCGCGAGGCGCCGCCCGGGTCGCCGAGCGCCTCGGCGCTGAGCGCCAGGCCGGCGTGGATCTCGGGGTCGAATGGGTCCTGCCGGTTGGCCTCGATCAGGTGCTGCCGGGCGCCGGCGTGGTCCTTCTTCTCCACCAGCAGCCGCGCCAGCTGCACCCGCAGCGCCGCGTAGTCGGGCGACCAGCCGATGGCGTCGCGCAGCACCTTCTCGGCCTCGGCCTTCTGGCCGGTCATGACCGCGGCGATGGCGTACTGGTTGGCCAGGATGGGCACCTTGGCCCCGGCCCGATCGATGGCCTTGCGGTACTCGACGCGCGCCGCCGTCCAGCGGCCGCGCTCGCGGAAGAGCTGGCCGAGCCGGGCGTGGTTGCGCGAGGCCTGGTCGGGCAGGGCGGCCCACTCGGCCCAGGGCCCGCCCTGCTTGGGGTCGTCCTTGAAGCGCAGCCGGGCCAGCGCGTTGGCGCCCCCGCGCGGCAGCGGCCGGGTGGCCATGTGGCTGCGCCAGGCGGCGGTGAACTCGGGCCAGGTGGTGCCGAGGGCCCTGGCCACCGCGGCGTCGGCGGAGGCGCCGCCGGCCACGAGATCCAGCGCCCGGGCCACCGCCGCGGTGCCGCCGCGCTTCACCATCACCTCCACCGCCAGCACCACCTCGGCGTAGGCCAGCGCCGCCAGCTCCTGGGTGGGCAGCTTGGCCATGGAGGGGTGCATCTGCTCGAAGGTCACCAGCTTGTTGGCCTCCAGCGCCTGGCGCACCAGCGCCGCCGAGTAGGGCGAGAACCCCTCGCCGCCGGCGCCGCGCCAGCGCGTCTCCCACCACTTGGCCACGCCCTCGTGCAGCCAGATGGGCGTGTCCGGGCCGGCCTTCAGGCTCACCACGTGGTGCACGAACTCGTGGGCCGCGGTGTCCAGCCAGTCGTAGCCGGTCACCAGCGCCTTGGGCGAGACCAGCATGAGCTTCTGGTACTTGCAGAGCGCGATGGTGCCGGAGCCGCGGATCTCGGCCTCGGTGAGGGAGGAGAGGCGGGCCAGCTCGGCCACCCCGTTGAGGATCTCGACGCGCACCTTGCCCGGGGGGGCCAGGCCCAGGTCGGCGGCCAGGGCGGCCCGCTGCGCCTCCAGCGTCTCCAGCAGGTAGGGGACCAGCACCTCGTCCTTGCCCTTGGGGTAGGCCACCACGAAGTGGTCGCTCTCGGCGGTGGCCCAGGTCTTCTCCAGCGCGGCGGCGTTGCGGGCGATGCGCAGGAAGCCGCCCGGATCGGCGCGCCCGCCGGCCGGCCTCCAGCAGCGCCACCGCCTCCTGGTAGCGGTGCTGGTAGAGCCGCAGCAGGCCGAGCGCCCCCTGGCCGGCCCCGTCCTGCGGGTACCCGGCCGCGTGGGCCTCGATGAAGGGGGCGGTGGAGGCCACGTCCTCGTCGAGCAGGCGCGAGACGGCCTCCGGCAGGTTCACCGGCGGGTCGGCCACCGTCGGCGGCGGCGGCGTGGAGATCGGGCCGCTCGGGGTGACCTCGGCCAGCGCGGCGGTGGAGAGCAGGCAGAGGAGCGCCGCCGTGAGCCGCAGGGCGCGCCTCGACTCCGCGCCCGCTGCGCGGCGGCTCCGCTCGGCACGAACGGATCCAGGGGTAGCGGCCTCGGGTCGGGCGCTCACTTGACCAGCTCCTCGTAGTAGCGCTGCACCTCGTTCTTGTAGCGCTCGGGGGCCCCCTGCTTCATGGCCTCGAGCAGGTCCTTGCGGAACTCCTCCGAGATGCGGTGGGCCTCGGCGCCGGGGATCTCCACCTTCTCCTGGGTGGGGTCGCCGGTGTCGCCCTGCTGCTCGCCCTGCCCCGACTCGCCGAACGGGAACGGGAAGCCGCCGCCCGGCTGGCCGGGGCCTCGCTGCTTGCCCATCTTCTCCAGCCCCTCCTTGAAGCGGGAGAGGGCGTCCAGCGCCGCCTGCTGCTCGCCGTGGCCGCGCTGGGCGTTGCGCTGCCCCAGCTCGCCGGCCGCCTGGCCCATGTGGCCGCGGGTCTCGCCCAGCAGCTGCGGCGCGCCCGGCGGGAAGACCGGCGCCTTCTGCATGAGCTGGCCGAGCTTCTGCTGCAGCTCGCCGGCCTTGCGCTCCAGCCCCTGCTGCCGCCGGGCCAGCTCGTCGAGCTTGCCGCCCTCCATCGGCGTCAGCGCCTGGCGCGGGTCGGGCTGCAGCTTGGCCAGCTCGCGCGCCACCTCGGCCAGCTTCTGCCCGGCCTGGGTGGCCTGCTGCTGCGCCTCGCGCAGCGAGAGCGGGTCCTTGGAGGTGGCGCCCGGCACCCGCTCGGCCAGCGCCGCGTCCTCCTCCAGCGCCATGGCCAGCCGGCGCGTCGGCGCCACCGCCCGCATGGTCATCTCCTGCGAGGCCTCCAGGTCCTTCATGGCCAGGGCCCGCTGCAGGTCGGCCAGGGCCTCCTGGGCGGCGTCCAGGTCCGGCTCGGACCGCTCCGGCGTGCCGGGCTGGGCCCGCTCCAGGTCGGCGCGGGCGTCCTTGGCCAGCTGCTCCAGCCGCCGGGTCTGCTCGCGCGCCTTGTCCAGCTTGCCGGCCATGCGCTTGCGCAGCTCGGAGCGCACCCGCTCGGTCTCGGCGGCGGCCTGGTCCTGCTCGGCCTGCACCTTCTCCAGCTGCTCCTTGAAGGCCAGCATCTCCTTCATCAGCTCGGCCTGCTTCTCGTCCGGCACCTCGCTGGCGCGCTTCATCCCGGCCATCATCTCGTCGAGCTGGCCGGCCATCTGCTCCAGCGCCTTCATGGCGGCGGCCACGTCGCCGCGCTTGACCGCCTCCTCGGCGGCGTCCAGCCCGGACTTCAGGTCGTCCTGCTTCGACAGCTCCGCCATGGCCTCGGCGTTCATGTGCTCGTCGTGGAAGCCGCGGGCGGTCTCGGCCATGCGGGCCATCAGCTCCTGCATCCGCTCGCGCAGCGTGCGGAGCTGGGCCAGCACCTCCTGCTTGGCCTGCTCGGTGGGGGCGTCGCGCAGCTGCTCCAGCATCTCCTGCAGGTCGCGCCGGCCGGCCGCCAGGTCCCTGGCCATGCGCAGCAGGTCCTCGGCGCGCGCCTTGTCGAAGAGCTGCTCCAGGTAGAGCACCCCCTTCTCCAGCTCGTCGTCGAGCAGCCGGTCGAAGGCCGCCATCTGCGCGGCCGGGCTCTCCACCGGCGCCTGCTGGGCCAGCAGGCGGGCCACCACCTGGCGGGTGGCGGTGACGCGCTGCTCGGCGGTGCGCACCCCGGCCGCCACGTTGGCGAGGGCCGGGGCCACCTCGCGGGGCGCGGCCTTGTCCTTGCGCAGCTCGGCCGCCACCCGGCGCAGCCGCTCGTGCGCCGCCCGCACCTTGGCGTCGAGCGCCACCGCCAGCGGCAGCCGGGGCACGGTGCCCACGCCGCCGGCCGCGAAGGTCTCGAGCCGGTCGCCCAGCACGGCCACCAGCTCCTCCCAGGCGGCGCGGGCCTTCTCCATGGCCAGGCGCCGGTGCTCCGCCTCGCTGTAGAGCTTGACCGACTGGGTGGCGCTGGCCCCCTTCTTCGGGCCGGAGATGGCGTCGTTGTCGAGCACCTCCAGCCAGTAGAGCAGCCGGTCGCCCTCGCCCAGCCGCTCGGCCGAGAGCGGCAGGTCCAGGCCGCCGGAGTCGCGCCGCAGCCCCGGCAGGGCGCGCACCGGCCGGCGCCGCTCCACGCCGCCCGGGGCGCGCGTCACCAGGGTGAGGCCGTCGAGGCCGAAGTCGTCCTCGGCCTGCCACTCCACCCGCACCACGGTGTCCGGCTTCACCTCCAGCTCGGCCGCCGGGGCGGTGATGCGCACGGTGGGGAAGGCGTCGGGCTCGACCACCAGCGGGATGGGCGGCCCCTCGGCCACGGTGCGGCCCGAGGCGCTGCGGAAGCGGAAGCGGTAGGTGCCGCCGTCGCCGACCACCAGGGAGCCCGAGAGGTCTCGGCCGCCGGTGACGGTGAGGGCCAGGCGCTGGATGGGGGGCGGCGCGGGGGTGGGGCGCCGCGGCGGGCGGCGGCGGAGCCAGCGCCAGCGCCGATGCCCGGGCCGGCGCCCTGGGCGGACGCAGCGCCCGCAGCGGCGCCCCGCGCCTCGGCCGCCCCGCCCTGGCCGGCCGGGCCCGGGCCCTGGGTCGCGGCCGGGGGCAGCCCCGCCACCGTGAGCTCCAGCTCGGCCGCCTCCACCTCCCGGTCGGCCCGGGTCTTCAGGGTGACCTCGGTCCCCTTGGGCGCGCGGATCTCGCCGCCGGTGCCGGAGAGGGTGCGGTCCTCGCGGTGGGTGTGGGCCGGGAAGCGGTAGGTGAGCTCGATGTCGCCGGTGATGGGGTCGAGCGACGGGCCGGTCTCGGGCGCCGGGTCGCCCGCCACCACCCGGGCGTAGGCGGTGCCGAGGGCGCCGCCGCCCACCAGGAAGGCCAGCGCGTGCAGCCCCGCCACGCCCACGAGCGCCCAGCCGGCCCGGCGGGCCGGGCGCGACGGGATGGCCGCCGTGAGGTCCAGGCCGCGGACCGCGTCGGCGGTGCGGGTCACGTGGGCGTCGAGGAGGGCCACCGAGACCCCGCCGGAGGAGAGCAGCGCCGGCCGCTGGCGGGTCAGCTCCACCGCCGAGACCAGGTCGGAGCGCAGCGCCGGGGAGGCGGCCGCCACCGTGCGGGCCACCCCCTCGGCCGTCCAGGTCCCCTGGCGGAGCTGCCGGACGGCCCAGGTGAGGGCCGCGAGCAGGGAGAAGGCCGCCGCGCCCAGGGCCACCGGCCTGGCGGCGCCGGCCCGCGCGCCCAGGGCCAGGACCGCAGCCCCGGCCAGGACGGCCGCCAGGGCCACGGCCAGCCCGCTGGCTGCCGCGGCGGCCAGGATCACCTGGCTCCGCCGCCTCTTCGCCCGATCGAGGAGGCGGGAGATGTCACCGTAGTCTGCCGACATGCTGGATCCTGGCATCGTAAGGCGGTTCGGCCCTGCGGACCACCCCACCTGGGGTCCGGAGCGTGTGGTAAACAGGCACACGCCTCGGTGAATTCGCCTCTCCCCCCGAGCGTCCAACCAATGGAAGCGGACGACCTCTCGCTGGTCGAGTCAGCCAAGGCCGGCGACACGGGCGCCTTCACGGCGCTGGTCGTGCGCTACCAGAGGAAGGTCTACGCCGTGGCGCTCGGCATCGTGAAGGATCCGGACTCGGCCTGGGACGTCGCCCAGGAGGCCTTCGTGCGGGTCCACAAGCACCTGCCCGAGTTCAAGGGCGACTCGGCCTTCACCACCTGGCTCTTCCGCATCGCCACCCACCTGGCCATCGACTCGGTGCGCAAGGAGCGCAAGAGCCAGAAGGACGACATCGACGACCTGCGCGAGGTGGACCTGGAAGGGGCCGGCGACGGCATCCTCTCCACCTCCCTCGGGCAGGACCCGCGCGAGAACGCGCTGCGGCGCGAGCTGGCCGGCAAGCTCACCGAGGCCCTGGCCACCCTGCCGGTCATCCACCGGGAGATCCTGGTGCTGCGCGAGGTGGAGGGGCTGTCGTACGAGGAGCTGGCGGCGCGGCTGGGCATCCAGAAGGGCACGGTGATGAGCCGGCTCTTCCACGCCAGGAAGAAGATGCAGGCGGCGCTGGCGGAGTACGCCGGGGTGGCCGTCGGCGGCAGCACCACGGGAGGCGAGGCGTAGTCTTCGAGGAACACCATGGGCGAGTGCACCACCTACAGGCCGATGATCGGGGCGCGCGAGGGCGAGCTCTCCCTCGAGGAGTCCGCCGCCCTCACGCGGCACCTGGCCGGCTGCCCGGGCTGCGGCGCCTTCGCGGCCGACCTGGCCGCCACCGAGGGGCTGGTGTCGGAGGCGCTGCTGGCCGCCGCGGCGCGGCGCGACTTCGCCCCGTTCGTGGACCAGGTGCTGGCCCGGGTGGCGGCCGACCGGCCCGTGAGCCTGCTCGAGCGGCTGCGCCGCGGCTTCCGGCTGCACCCCGGCCTGTCCCTGGGCGGCGCGCTGGCCCCCGTGGTGGCAGCCCTGGCCCTCGTGATGTACCTTCGCGGTGGGAGCAGCAACGACCTCGCCGCCGCCAGCTCGCTGGAGGTCCACGCCGAGGGGCGCGCCACCACCATCATCCAGTCGGCCGACGGCCCGCTGGTGCTGTTCGACGACGACGACGACGCCTCGTGACCGCGGTGGGAGAGACCCCGATGAAGCGCCTCACCGCCACCTGCCTCGCCCTGCTGCTGGCCCCCGCGCTCGCGCTGGCCGACGTGCCGGTGCGGGTGCGGGTCCTGAAGGGCTCGCGCCAGGGCCCGGCGCTGGTGGACCCCCGGCTCGGCGACCTGGCCAAGCAGCTCGGCAAGCTGTCGTACCTGCGCTGGGACCAGGTGAGCGAGCAGCGGCTCTCCATGGCCGACAAGAAGACCGAGTTCGTGCCCCTGCCCGACGGCGAGAACGTGGCGCTCACCGTGCAGGAGGTCCGCGGCGACACCGTGACGGTGGAGGTGGCGCTGGCGCAGCGCAACACCATGTCGCGCCTCACCATCGAGAAGGGCCAGCGCATCGTGCACCAGGTGTCGGGCGAGAAGGCCGGCGTGGCCTACTTCGTCACCGTGCACGCCTGGCCGTAGGGCCGGGCGCCCCCGCCCTACCCCGCCGACGAGCCGCCGCCGTGGGCCGTCCACTCGGCGTGGAAGCGGTCGAGCGCCTCGTCGAGCCTGAGCGGCTTGTGGCGCAGCAGCGCGGCGGCGCGGGTCACGACCAGGCCGCCGCTGAGCGGGCGCGGGGCGGGCAGCTTCACGTCGGCGGTGAGCACCGGCTGGATGGCGCCGGTGAGGCCGAAGCGGCGGGCCACCGCCTCGGCGAAGGTCACGCGGGTGCACACGCCGGCGTCGCTCAGGTGCAGCACCCCGCGGTAGTCGTGCTCCAGCAGCAGCTCCAGGCACATGGCGGCGCCGCTGGCGGCCAGGGTGGTGGAGACCCGCTGGTCCACGAAGGCCTTGACCACCTCGCCGCGGGTGAGCTTCTCCACCACCTGGGTGGCGAAGGTGGGCTTGGCGCCCTTCCGGCCGCTGTAGACCACCGCCACCCGGGCCACGGCGCAGTCTGGGGCCAGCAGCAGCGCCGCCTCCTCGCCGCAGCGCTTGGAGCGGGCGTAGGCGCCGCGCGGGTTGGGGCGGGCCTCCTCGTCGTAGGGGCCGGCCTCGCCGTCGAAGACGTAGTCGGTGGAGACCGCCACCAGGCGCGCGCCCAGCGCCCGGCAGGCGCGGGCCACCTCGGCGGTGCCGTCCACGTTGGCGCGCCAGGCCATGAGGGGGTCGCGCTCGCAGCCGTCCACGTCGGTGGCGGCGCCGGCGTGCAGCACGGCCTGGGCCCCGAAGGCCCGCAGGGCGGCCTCCACCGAGTGGCCGTCGCCGAGGTCCACCTGGACGTAGCGGTACGGACCGGGCGGCAGGCGGCAGGGGCCGCGGCCCAGGGCCAGGACCTCGTGCCCGGGGGCGCCCTCGCAGAGCAGCCGCACCGCCTCGCTGCCCAGCAGGCCGTTGGCGCCGGTGACGGCGACCTTCACGTGCGGGCCCCGTACTGCGTCTCGTAGTACTTGAGGTACTCGCCCGAGATGATCCGCTCCCACCAGGGCCGGTGGTCCACGTACCAGGCCACCGTGGCGGCCAGGGCCTCCTCGAACCTGTGGAGCGGCGCCCAGCCGAGCTGGTCGTAGGACTTGCTGGCGTCGATGGCGTAGCGCCGGTCGTGGCCCAGCCGGTCCTTCACGTAGGTGATGAGCGTCTCCGGCTTGCCGAGCAGCCGCAGCACCTGCTTGACGATGTCGATGTTGTGGCGCTCGGAGGCCGCCCCGAAGTTGTAGACCTGCCCGGCCCGGCCCTTCTCCAGCGCCGCCAGCAGGCCGCGGCAGTGGTCCTCCACGTGGATCCAGTCGCGCACGTTCATGCCGTCGCCGTACACCGGCAGCGGCCGGTCGCGCAGCGCGTTGGCGATCATGAGCGGGATGAGCTTCTCGGGGAACTGGTAGGGCCCGTAGTTGTTGGAGCAGCGGGTCACCACCACCCCCAGGCCGAAGGTGTGGGCGTAGGCCAGGGCCAGGAGGTCGCTCGAGGCCTTGGAGGCCGAGTAGGGCGACGACGGGTCGAGCGGGGTCTGCTCGGTGAACAGGCCGGTGGGCCCCAGCGAGCCGTAGACCTCGTCGGTGGAGACGTGCAGGAAGCGCTTCACCTCCAGCTGGCGGGCCGCCTCCAGCAGCACCTGGGTGCCGCGCACGTTGGTCTCGATGAAGACCGACGGCGCCAGGATGGAGCGGTCCACGTGGCTCTCGGCGGCCAGGTGCAGGATGGCGTCGATGCGCTCGGTGCGGATGAGGTCGGCCACCAGCTCGCCGTTGCAGATGTCGCCGCGCACGAAGCGGTAGCGCGGGTTGGCCGCCAGGTCGGCCAGGTTCTCGGCGTTGCCGGCGTAGGTGAGCTTGTCGAGGTTCACCACCCGCCAGTCCGGCCGCTCGGCCAGCAGCAGGCGCACCAGGTTGGAGCCGATGAAGCCGCTGCCGCCGGTGAGGAGGACGTTCATCTAGGCCAGCTCGCTTTCCGCGAAGAGGGGGGCCTCGGCCAGCGCGACGCCGCGGGCGTCCTTGGCCGAGACCGAGGGGGTGAGGCCCTCGAGCGGCCAGGCGACGCCCAGGGCCGGGTCGTCCCAGCGGATGCACTGCTCGTCGGCCGGGGAGTAGTAGGCGGTGGTCTTGTAGAGGAACTCGGCCTCCGGCGAGAGCACCAGGAAGCCGTGGGCGAAGCCCTCCGGGATCCAGAGCTGCCGCTTCGACTCGGCCGACAGCACCTCGCCCACCCACCTGCCGCAGGTGGGCGAGCCGCGCCGCAGGTCCACCGCCACGTCGTAGACCGCGCCGCGGGTCACCCGCACCAGCTTCCCCTGCGGGTTGGGGCGCTGGTAGTGCAGCCCGCGCAGCACGCCGCGGGCCGACAGGCTGCTGTTGTCCTGCACGAAGTCGAGCGGCCGCCCCAGCGCCGCCTCCAGCTGGCGGCGGTTGAAGCTCTCGAAGAAGTGGCCGCGGGCGTCGCCGAAGACCTTGGGCTCGACGACCACCACGTCCGGGATGGCGGTGGGGCGGGTTTCCATCAGTAGACCTTCTGCTCCAGCAGGCCGCGCAGGTAGCCGGCGTAGGTGGACTTGCCGAGCGCGGTGGCGCAGCGCTCCAGCCCGGCGTCGTCGAGCCAGCCCTGGCGCCAGGCCACCTCCTCCGGGCAGGCCACCTTGAGCCCCTGCCGCTTCTCGATGGTGGCGATGAACTGGCCGGCCTCCAGCAGGGACTCGTGGGTGCCGGTGTCGAGCCAGGCGTAGCCGCGCCCCATCAGCTCCACCGAGAGCTGGCCGCGGGTGAGGTAGAGCCGGTTGAGGTCGGTGATCTCCAGCTCGCCGCGGGCCGAGGGCTTCACCTGGCGGGCCAGCTCCACCACCTGCTCGTCGTAGAAGTAGAGCCCGGTGACCGCGTAGCGCGACTTGGGCCGGGCCGGCTTCTCCTCGATGGAGACCACCTTGCGCTGGGCGTCGAACTCCACCACGCCGTAGCGCTCCGGGTCGGTGACCGCGTAGGCGAAGACCGTGGCGCCCTGGCGCCGGTCGGTGGCGGTCTTCATGAGCGCCTGCAGCTCGTGGCCGTAGAAGATGTTGTCGCCCAGCACCAGCGCCGAGGGGCCGCCGGCCACGAAGTCGGCGCCCAGGATGAAGGCCTGGGCCAGGCCGTCCGGGCTGGGCTGCACGGTGTACTCGAGCCGCAGGCCCCAGGCGCTGCCGTCGCCCAGCAGCTGCTGGAAGCGCGGGGTGTCCTGCGGGGTGGAGATGACCAGCACCTCCCGGATCCCGGCCAGCATGAGGGCCGTGAGCGGGTAGTAGATCATCGGCTTGTCGTAGACCGGCAGGAGCTGCTTCGAGACGGCCAGCGTGGCGGGGAAGAGCCGCGTGCCCGCGCCGCCAGCCAGGATGATGCCCTTGCGGTTCTGCGCCATGTGTACCCTGCGGGGCCCCGGGCGGTGCGGGCGGTGGTCGGTGAGGGCGGACTCTACCGGAGGCCCCGGCCGGCGAGAAGGCACCGGATCAGGCCTCCCCAATGGACCCCGCGGGCGCCGGCACCATGTTCAACCGACAGTCGCGGCGCGGATTGGCGCACCCCCGGACGCAGGACTTGAGCCCGACCCTGCGTTTGCGCGATACACTGCGCGCCCCAGGGGGTTCCATGGACATCATCGGACGCATCGCAGACAAGTCGGCCCGCATCGGCGTCATCGGCCAGGGCTACGTCGGGCTGCCGCTCGGGCTGGTCTTCGCCGAGGCCGGCTACCAGGTCATCGGCTTCGACGTCGACCAGGTGAAGATCGACAAGCTGCTGGCCGGCGAGTCGTACATCAAGCACATCGGCCCGGAGCGGGTGAAGCTGGCGGTGGCCAGCGGCAAGTTCACCGCCACGGCCAAGTTCGACCGGCTCGGCGAGTGCGACGCCATCCTGATCTGCGTGCCCACGCCGCTCGGCATCCACCGCGAGCCGGACAACTCGTACATCCACCGCACCGTGGAGCAGATCGCCACCCGGCTGCGGCCGGGCCAGCTGGTGGTGCTGGAGTCCACCACCTACCCGGGCACCACCGACGGCGAGGTGCAGCCGCTGCTGGAGAAGTCCGGCCTCACCTGCCCCAAGGACTTCCTGCTGGCCTTCTCGCCGGAGCGCGAGGACCCGGGCAACAAGGGCTTCTCCACCCGCTCCATCCCCAAGATCGTGGGCGGCGTGAACGCGGCCTCCACCACGGCGGCGGTGGCCCTCTACCGGGCCGCGCTCGACCAGGTGGTGCCGGTGTCGTCGGCGCGGGTGGCCGAGTCGTCCAAGCTGCTGGAGAACGTCTTCCGCTCCGTCAACATCGCCCTGGTGAACGAGCTGAAGGTCATCCTGGGGCGCATGGGCATCGACATCTGGGAGGTCATCGAGGCCGCCAAGACCAAGCCCTTCGGCTTCATGCCCTTCTACCCGGGGCCGGGCCTGGGCGGGCACTGCATCCCGCTCGACCCCTTCTACCTGTCGTGGAAGGCGGCCGAGTACGGCGAGTGGGCCCGCTTCATCGAGCTGGCCGGCGAGATCAACACCCGCATGCCGGCCTTCGTGGTGGAGCGGGTGATGCACGCGCTCAACGACGACCAGAAGCCCATGCGCGGCTCGAAGGTGCTGGTGCTGGGGCTGGCCTACAAGGCCAACGTGGACGACGACCGCGAGTCGCCCTCCTACGAGATCCTGGAGCTGCTGCTGGAGCGCGGGGCGAAGGTGGACTACTGCGACCCGTACTTCCCCGCGGCGCACCGGACCCGCAAGCACGACTTCGGGCTCACGTCGGTGGCCGTCTCCAACGAGGTCTTCCGCGGCTACGACGCGGTGGTCATCTCCACCGCCCACGACCTCTTCAAGCGCCCCGAGCTGTTCGAGGGCGTGGGGCTGGTGGTGGACACCCGCAACCTGGTGGCCCCGCTGTTCCCCAAGGGCGGCGGGCCCAGGCGGCTGGTGAAGGCGTAGCTCAGGCCCGCAGCACCTGCTTCTCCACCAGCCGGGCGTAGACCCCGCCCTGCGCCAGCAGGGCGCCGTGGGGGCCCTCCTCCGCCACGCGGCCGGCGTCGATGACCACCACCCGGTCGGCCCCCACCACGGTGGAGAGCCGGTGGGCGATGACCACCGCGGTGCGCCCCACCATGAGGCGGGCCAGGGCGTCCTGCACCAGGGCCTCCGACTCGGCGTCCAGCGCCGAGGTGGCCTCGTCGAGCAGCAGGATGCGCGGGTCCTTCAGGATGGCGCGGGCGATGGCGATGCGCTGCTTCTGCCCGCCGGAGAGCTGCTGGCCGCGCTCGCCCACCCTGGTGGCCAGGCCGTCCGGGAAGGAGGCCACGAAGGTCTCGGCGTTGGCGGCGCGCACCGCCTGGCGCACCTCCTCGTCGCTGGCCCCCGGCCGGCCGTAGCGCACGTTGTCGGCGATGGTGGTGCTGAAGAGCACCGGCTCCTGCGAGACCACCCCCACCAGGCGGCGCAGCCAGCCCGGGTCGAGCTCGCGCAGGTCCACGCCGTCCAGGGTGACGCGCCCGCGCGCCGGGTCGTAGAGCCGCACCAGGAGCGAGCCCAGGGTGGACTTGCCGGCGCCCGACGGCCCCACCAGCGCCACCACCTCGCCCGGCTGCACCGTGAGGTCCACGCCGCGCAGCACCGGCACGTCCGGGCGCGACGGGTAGGCGAACTCCACCGCCTCGTAGGCGAGCCTTCCCGCCACCCGGTCCAGCCGGCGGCCGCCGCTGGTGGGCATGGCCGCCACCCGGTCGGTCAGCTCGAAGACCCGCTCGGCCGCGCCCAGGCCGCGCATCATCTCGGCCCAGATCTCGGCCAGGGTGCCGAGCCCCATGGCGATGAGCAGCGTGTAGACCAGGAAGGCGGTGAGCGCGCCGGCGGTGAGGTCGCCGGCCGCCACCAGCACGCCGCCGTAGCCCAGCACCACCGCCATGCTGATGTAGCCGCCCGTGGAGGCGGCCCCCATGAAGATGGCGCCGGCGCCGATGCGGGTGCGGGCCAGCTGGTAGGCGTGGTCCACCGAGACCACGTAGCGCACCGCCTCGGCCTCCTCGGCGGCGAAGGCGCGCACCGTGCGGATGGCCGAGAGCGACTCCTCGGCCACGTGGCCGGAGTCGGCCAGGGCGTCCTGGTAGGCCTTGGCGAGCTTGCGGATCTTGCGGCCGTACCAGACCGCGCCGATGGCCACCGCCGGCACCACCGCCAGCATCACCAGGGTGAGGCGGGGCGAGGTGACCACCAGCAGGATGAGGCCGCCCACCACCTGCACGGCGTTGCGCAGCCCCATGGAGATCTGGGCCGAGAGCAGCCCCTGCAGGGAGGCGGTGTCGGAGCCCAGGCGCGAGGTGAGGTCACCGGTGCGCTGCGAGTCGAAGAAGGCCACCTCCTGCGAGAGGAGCGAGCGGAAGAGCGCCTCGCGCACCCGCTTCACGCCGCGCTCGCCGGCGTTGGCGAAGAGCCAGGCCCGGCCGCCCATGGCCAGCCCCTGCACCACCGCCAGCACGCCCATGAAGAGCGCCGCCTCCACCACCGCGCCGGAGTCGCGCGAGGCGATGGCGCCGTCCACGATGATGCGCATGCCCTGCGGGTAGACCAGGGCCGCGGCCGAGGCGATGAGCAGGAGCACGGTGCCGGAGAGCACCGAGGGCCACTCCATGCGCAGGAGCGGCCAGAGGCGGGCCAGGGTGGCGGTCTTGGGGGCTGACACGGGCCGGGAGTGTAACCGGGAGGCGGGCGGGGTGCTCAGGCGGGGGGTGCGGCCAGCGCCTGCGCGGCCTGCGCGCAGCGGGCGCGGATCAGCCGGAGGGCCCGCTCCACCACCAGGCGCCGGCCCGAGCGCCGCCTCCTGCTCGGCCGCCAGCGCCGCCGCCGCGGGCGGGAGCGCCGCCGCCAGCTGGCCGAGCGTGTCGAGCACCAGGCGCGGGCCGATGTCCACCTCGGCCGCCAGCCGCTCCCAGTGCCGGCGCCGCAGCCACTCCGGCCGGTCCTCGCCGCCGATGCGCATGGCGAGCCTCCCGGCCACGTCGGGCCAGGCGCCCGTGCAGAGCAGGTCGTAGAAGGGCGCCAGCCGGACCCCGCCGGCCTCGTGCAGCAAGGTGACGTTCTTGGCGTGGGCGTCGGCGTTCTGTATCAACGCGTTGAAGACGGCCCAGCGGAGCAGCGCCAGGCGGTCCAGCGCGGGGCTGAGCGCGTGGCGAGCCAGCAGGCCGAAGGCGGCCGCCAGGCCGGGGCCGCCCTCGGCCTCGTACTTCACGTTGGGTGGAACAGCCAGGGCCTGGCAGAGGTCCTCGGCGTGGCGGCGCACCACCAGCCCCTCCGGACCGGCGGCCCGGTCGAACCGCTCGACCAGGTAGACCGGCGTGCGGCCGGCACGCACGAAGGAGCGAGGGACCGGCAGGCCGACGCGCGCCGCCAGAGCCATGCAGAAGGCCTCGTTGCGGACGCTGCCCTCGACGCCGGGGATGGCGGGCTTGGCGATGTGGGTGGTGGCGAGGCCCCCGGTGGCGATGAAGACCTGGCCGGCGTGCAACCGGATCGGGAGCTTGCCCTGCGCTCCGGCCAGCGAGAGCCGGATGCCGCGCTCACCGGCCAGGAGCGGCCGACGCGGGAGCTCCTCCACCAGGCGGTCGAAGGCCTCATCGTCGAGCGGCAGGTACGCGCCGCCCTGCTCGGGCAGCGCACCTGACGGCAGCAGGCTGACGGCGCCGGCACACTCCCCTCCCAGCGCCGCCAGGAGGGCGAAGTCGTTGCCAGGCGACAGGCCGAGCTTGCGGGCCACCGCGTCGCGCAGGCTGGCGTCGGGCAGCAGGTTGGCGAAGAACGGGCGCGCCTGGGTGTCGTCGAAGGGAGTGGCCTGCAGCGGCAGCGAGAGGGAGAGCATCGCGGCCGGCTGGCGGGCCAGGTGCACCGGGTCGTACTGGAAGGTGAGCTGCCGCCCGGGGCCCTGGCGGAGGTGGCCCACCCGCTCGGCGCCCAGCCAGACCGCCAGCTCGCTCGTGTCGGTCACGCCTTGCCCCCGCCGCGGGGCACGATGGCCACGTCGAGCCCCAGCCCGCGCAGGACCTGGAGCACCTTGCCGAGTTCGGCGGTCTCCTTGCCGCGCTCGAGCTCGCCAAGGAAGCGGGTGCCCACGCCGCACAGCCCGGCCGCCTGGGCCTGGGTGAGGCCGTCGGCCCGGCGACGGCGTCGGACCAGGAGGCCGAGCGTGGCTGGCGAATCGATGTTCCCGTACGGGATGTCTTCGCTCAACCTGGAGGTCATGATGGAGTCACCTTCCCGTCAGGGAAGAATGTTGCCATCGGAGGCGTGCGGGCGCCAGTTTTGTCCCGTACGGGATTCCAAATCGGCGCCCGCAGGTGCTCAAGGTCCTTGCGGGGGGGGGTGCACGCCCCCCCCCCCCCCCCGGGGGGGGGAAGGGCCCCCCCGGGTTGGTGGGGGGGGGGGAGGGGGGAAAACTGGCGGAGGGCGGCGGCGCGCTCGGAGTCCTCGACCGCCACGGCGAGGCAGTCGTCCAGGCCCTGCTCGAAGAGGCGCTCCCACTCGGCCAGGTAGGGCTGGGCGCTCGAGTCCACGACCACGCGCCAGTGCCGAAGGGTGGCCAGCGCGGCGGCATAGAGTGCCGGCTCTCGCCGGATCTTGTCCGCGACCAGCCGGTGCATGGCCAGGCTCCGTGCTTCCAGTTGCTGATGCGTGGTCATGCCGATCCTTTCAGCGACGTTGCGCGTCACCGGCCTGCTGTTGACGCGCCTCGGATGGTTGCCTCGCGCTCTACCCTTCGAGCTCTGCGAGGAACTCCGCCGGGGTCACCACCTTCACGCCGGCGAACTCCCCGAGCTTCAGGAGGTGCCTCCGGTCCCCCGAGACCACCCGGCGCGCCGCGCCAGCCAGGGCGGTGGCCAGGTAGACGTCGTCGCTGTGATCGCCGGGGACCACGTGCAGCTCGGGCAGGTCCGTCTCGATGAAGATGGCCGCCTCGACGAGCCGCGCCAGCAGGGCGCGGGGGTCCTTCACCTGGAAGCGGCCGCGCAGCTTCGGATAGGCCAGCACCCGCAGGCACTCGGCCACGATGGGCGGCGACCAGACCAGCTCATAGGCCGTGCCCGCCAGCGCCACTACCCGGCCCGGGGTGCCACGGGGCGCCAGCATGGCGGACACCACCACGTTGGCGTCCAGCACCGCCCGGATCATCTGCGAGCCGCGTGCTTCGCCTCGTCGGCCAGCGCCATCGCCTCGTCGTCGGAGAGCGGACCAGCCGGTGCAGCCTCGAGCAGCTCGCGCACCTTCCGCGCCGCCTCCTCGCGCCGGACCTGCTCCGCCACGAGCCGGCGGACATACTCGGACGCACCTTGGCCACGGGAGCGGGCCACCCGCTTCAGGGCGGCGATCTCGCCCTTCGGCATGCGGAGCCTGAACACGGCGTCGTGCTTCATGGTGGGATCATTGTAGCTACAGGCGGCCTTGGGATCCATGCGGCCAGGCAGAGCAACGCTCGCGCCACCAGAATCCCTGGCGGACCAGGCTGTTCGCCCGGCTGCCACGGCCGGTCCCCGAACCTGGGTCCGCGGTTCGGCCGGCGCCCCCGCGCCCTACCTGTCCAGCGCGAACCGCATCTTCAGGTTCGGCCCGGGGCGCGCCGAGGAGGCCTCCAGCACCTGGCCGTGCAGCTCGAGCTGGGCGCACTCCAGGATGACGTCGGTGGCCACGCCGCGCGCCAGCACCTTGGCCCCCGCCACCCGCACCACCTGGTCGCCCATCTCGAGGTCGAGCTGCAGCACGGTGTTCAGCTTTGGCGCCTTGCGCCGCGCCTCGGCCGCGGCCCGGTTGCTGCCGGGCTCCTCGTCGGGCACCGGCGGGAGGGCGCCGGCGCACTCCAGGATGCGGGTGCGGGCCAGGTTGAGCGAGGTGAGCAGGTCCACCTTGCGCGGGGGCGGCGGCTGGGTCGGCGCGGGCGGCGGCTGGGAGGGCTCGCCTGCTGCGGGCGGCGCGGCGGCGAGCGGCGCCTCGGGGGCCAGGCCGGGCTCCGGCTGCGCCTGGGGGGCCGGCGCCTCGGGCTCGGCGCGGGGCGCGGGCCCGGCCTGGCGCGAGGCGCTGGGCTCGCTGGTCACCCGGTCGAGGAAGGCGAGCCCCCCGGCGAACAGGACCACGATGGCGACGACTCCGGCGACGATGGTGGTGCGCTTCGACATCTTCAGGCTCGCTCCCAGGCGTGGAATTCGCCCTGTCACTTAATCACGGCTCCCCGCCAGGGGCAGCCAGCGGGGAGGGAATTTCCGCCCCGTTCCCGGCGTCTGTACCCCCGTGGCACTATGTGCGGCCACCGACCCTCCAGACTCAACGCCGAAAGGACCTCAAAGCCATGACCCACCTGCTCGTCGCCACCGCCGTCCTCGCCGCCAGCCTGGCCGCCGACCCCGCCCCTGCCGCCGCAGCCGCCAAGAAGGCCGTGGCCAAGCCCGCCGCCGCCGTGGCCGAGAAGGCGGCGGCCAAGGGGGCGGAGGTGGGCAAGAAGGAGGAGGCCAAGGTCAAGCCGGAGGCGCCGCCGATGCCCGAGAAGAAGCCCGCCAGCCCCGCCGCCCTGAAGGACGCCGTGGCCTCCCTGCTCGGCCCCTGCTCGCCCGAGATGGCCGGCGGCAAGGTGACCGCGGTGGAGGTGCTCGACGGCGCCCAGCTGAACGCCAGGCTCGAGAAGGAGAAGAGCAAGAAGGCCAAGGCCGAGCCCGCCCAGCGCTTCATCGCCATCAGCTACGAGGCCGGCGGCACCACGGGCAAGAGCGTCCGCCAGGTGAGCACCCAGTACATGCTCACCACCGAGCAGGCCCAGGCGCTGCTGGGCGAGAAGCTCTGCGTGTTCCAGGAGTAGCCGGAGCGAGCCGCACCCCCGCGCGCTCCCACCGGGCGTGATCCTCCGGGCCTCCGCGGCCCGAGGGGGTCACGCCCGTGCTCGTGGTGGCACTTCCCGAGCTTCATCGGTGTCCAAACCAGCGAGCACCAGGCGAGGAACCCAGCACCCACATCGGCGCCACGGACCCACCACCGCGAGGCAACAGCGCGTGGCCTGATCCAACGACAAGCGGCCTTTCCTGTCCCGCGACGACAGGACGTACGTGGTCAAAACGATTGCTCCATCACCGGTCCTGCGTGATCCGGGTGCGGCGAACTGTCCCGCAGATCCGCGACTGTGCGAAGCCCAGCTGGCTGTCCATCCTGAGTCAAACGGCCGCAGGTCTTTCTGTGCGTGCCCCGGGGTGGATCGCCATGACATCGCTTGCTCTCCGCAGACTGACGTCCCTCGCGACCGTGCTGGTCGCCGTCTCGCTCGTGCCCGCGCCCGCCCAGGCCGCACTGGAGCGCGTCGGCCCCAACGACCCGGTCACCACCCTGCCTACCTGGTTCCAGGACAAGACCGGCATCACCTTCGAGCTCTGCACCCCGCTCGTGCAGGGCGAGCTGGACGGCGGCTACTGCCTCCTGCTGCCCGGCGACACCGTGGCGCCCGAGATCTTCCCCGGCGCCTTCTTCGACGAGCACTTCTACTGGGGCGCCGACGCGGGCGGCAACTACACCTACGTGCCGCCGGTCGGGGTGACCGTGCCGTTCACCACCGGCCGGGTGGTCTACGTGCAGGCCATGGAGGCCGCCTTCCTGACGGGCGTCCGGCCCGGCGGCGCCGACATGTTCGGCCGCGTCCGCTTCCGCCTGGACGACCTGCCGCTCACCGGCAACTACACCTTCTACTCGCCCTACGGCGTCGACGTGATCGCCGGCCTGGCCGGCGACCGCATCTTCGCCACCGAGGACATCGGCTGCGGCTACCCGAACTACGAGTGCGCCCTGGCGACGCGCATCGGGCCGTTCCTGCTGCCCTCGCTCACTCCCGGCGGCGCCGAGCTGCCGCCCGTGGACGGCCCGGTGCCCGGCAAGAAGTACATCGCCGACCCCGCCGTGACCCACAAGGTGACCGGCAGCCCCATCGTCGGGAACCACACGCTCTCCGACGGCCGCCAGGTGAACCCCAACGGCCTGTACATCGAGGCGCCGGACGGGCAGCTGATCTTCGAGACCACCGACTTCTCCATCATCGGCCGGTACTACAGCGACGTCATCCCGAGCCGCGTGGTGGTGGACCGCGCCAGCTACACGCGCGACGCCAGCAGCATCGCGGTGGACACCTACGCCACCGGCGAGCCCACCATGGTGCCGCGCCTCTCCGCCGCGGCGCTCACGCCGCCCGTCCAGCCGGACCTGAGCTTCTTCGCCGCGCCGTGCGCCGGCACCGGGCCGTTCGCCGCCCCGGCCGGCGAGACCGCCATCCCCATGGCCCGGAACGGCAACGTCTACTGGGCCGACTCCGCCCCCGCCGCCGTGCCCGCCGGCATCTGCCTGGCCGACCTGAACGCCCGCACGGCGCTCGGCGACATCGTGCCGGTGTACGTGCCCGGCGTGCTGGGCGACCAGGTGTTCGTGGCCGAGGCCGTCTACGACCCGAGCAACGGTGGCAGCCTCTCGGTGGTGGCCGCCTCGAGCGACCAGGTGGTCCCGACGCCGGCCCTCGCGGTTGCCGCCTTCGGCGCCCTGGCCTCCAACGTGGCCCTGGCGAACGGCCTGGCCTACGTCGCCCCGCTGGCCGCTCCGCCCGCCAAGGTCCGGGTGCTCTCGGCCGAGAAGGGCGTGGCCGAGCTGCAGGTGGTGACGGGGGAGCCGGGCGGCCCCGGGGTGACGCTCAGCGCCAACCGCTCCAGCCCGCAGCCCCCGGGCACCTGGTGGCCTTCACGGCCCAGGGCCAGGGCGCCAGCGGCTACCTGTACCGGTTCTCGGTGGACAGCGGCGGCGGCTTCGCCGTGGTGCAGGACTGGTCGCCCACCGCCACCTGGACGCTGAGCGGCGCCACGCCCCCGGGCAGCTACCAGGTGCAGGCCGAGGTCTGGCTGGGCCTGACGCCCACGCCGCCCGACGCCGTGTCGGCCGCCATCTCGTTCGTCATCAACGTGATCCCTGCCTCCGGCGTCACCCTCACCTCGGACCTCCCCAGCCCGCAGGTGCCGGGGACGGCTATCACCTTCACGGCTGCTGGTACCGGTTCGACGTCGCCTTACTCATATCGGTTCTGGCTCTTCGACGGCAGCGCCTGGAATATGGTGCAGGATTGGAGCCTGGTCGCCATCTGGACGTTGCCCGACACCACCGTGGCCGGTAGCTATCGGGTCATCGCTCAGGTCCGGACCAGCTCGGCGTTGCGCTGGACGCCACATCGGTGGCTCTGAGTGTTTCTCTTTCAACTCCCCCAGCAACTGGCGTCTCCTTGTCATCTAGCCTTCCAAGCCCGCAGCTTCCGGGTACAGCCGTCACGTTCACGGCTGCGGGAGTGGGCTCCAGCGCACCCTATAGCTACAGGTTCTGGGTCCAGGCGGCGGGAATCTGGACGTTGGTTCAGGACTGGAGCAGTAGTGCTGCTTGGACGCTCCCGACATCGACAGCCGCTGGCACCTATCAGGTTGTTTCGGAGGTGAGAACTTCACCAGCGGTCTCCCGTGACGCCATCTCCTTGGCGCTGACCTTCAGTCTTTCTATTCCTCCTGCGACCGGCGTTTCTCTCCTCCCAGACCTCCCAAGCCCCCAGCCGGTGGAGACGGCGATCACCTTCACTGCTGCAGGTTCTGGCTCCACCTCTCCATACTCCTACCGCTTCTGGCTCAATGACGGCACTACATGGTCGTTGGTCCAGGACTGGGGTTTGTTGGATACCTGGGTGTTGCCCGGCAACACCCCTCCTGGTGCCTATTTGGTCTCAGTAGAGGTTCTGACCAATGCTTCGGTCGTCCGCGACGTGCTGTCAGCCCCAGTCAGCATGGTGCTGGTTAGCCAGCCGGCCACGGGTGTCTCTCTGAGCCCTTCTGTCCCTAGCCCCCAGTTCACGGGTACGTCAGTTTCCTTTACGGCGATTGGTGCCGGCTCAACTCTGCCATATTCTTATCGATTCTGGCTGAATGATGGCTCAACTTGGACCGTCGTCCAGGATTGGAGTGCCCTCGACGTTTGGACGCTCACGGGAGCCACACCTGCCGGAAGTTACCAGGTCGCTGTTGAAGTCCGGACGAGCACTTTGGTTTCAAGGGACGCGATCTCTGGTTTCGTGGCGATGCAGCTTCAGGTGCAGCCGGCTACCGGAGTCTCCCTCGCCCCCAGCGTCGCCAGCCCTCAGGGCTCGGGCACTTCAGTTGTCTTCAGCGCCGCGGGCTCAGGCTCCTCAGCTCCACACAGTTACCGCTTCTGGTTGGGCGATGGGGGGCAACGTGACCTCGTTCAGATTGGAGTTCGGTCGCAGAGTGACGCTCCTCCTCGACCTCCCAGGTTCCTACCTCGTTGCAGCCGAGGTACGTACAAGTTCAGCAGTCTTCCGCGATGCGATCTCCCCGTTCACCCCATTCCAGCTTCTCTAGCTGAGACCAGAGGCTGGCCGGACCCTGGAGGGTGTCGGCCAGCCTTCGGCACCTAAGCAACTGCCCTGGCGGCTTGTCGCATGGAGTCGACTTGACATGGTAGTTTCCAACTACCTTGGCAAGTGAGAGACACCTCGACGCGCTGATCGTGGGTGGTGGCTTCTTCGGCGCCCGCATTGCACTGCACCTGCGCCAGTGGTTCCCCGGTGTCCTGCTCGTTGAGCAGGAGGCTGACCTTCTCCAGCGAGCCAGTTACAACAATCAGGCACGGGTCCACCAAGGTTACCACTACCCTCGGTCGCTGCTCACCGCAATCCGGTCACGCCTCAACTTCGGTCGGTTCATCGAAGACTACCCAGACTGTGTCGATGGCAGTTTCGCTAAGTACTACGCCATTGGAAGGCAGTTCTCCCATGTCACCGGGCGCCAGTTTGTGGCCTTCTGCCAGCGAATCGGCGCACCGATCGAACCCGCGCCTCAGAATGTCAGGAAGCTATTCGATTCCCAGCGCATAGAGGATGTGTTCTTAGTTCAGGAGTGGGCCTTCGACGCTTTCAAACTGAGGGACCGGGTCAGGAGGAATCTGGAAGCGGCCAATGTCGAGTTGCGCCTCCTGACACGCGCCGTTCGGGTTTCGACTGCATCGGATGGGCTCCTGGCCGTGGACCTCGTCGGCGGGAATGGCGCGGAGCGCTTGCTGACCCGGCGTGTAGTCAACTGCACATACTCCGGCATCAATCACCTCCTTGGCGCCTCCCGCCTTCCTGTCATTCCTCTCAAACACGAGGGGACAGAGATGGCTTTGGTCGAGCCTCCGCCTGCGCTTCGCAATGCGGGCGTCACGGTCATGTGCGGCCCCTTCTTTTCGATCATGCCATTTCCGCCGCGCGGCCTGCACACGCTCTCCCACGTTCGGTATACGCCACATCACTCCTGGTGGGAGAGGGCCGGGGCGGCGCAGAAGCCCTCCGACCACCGACCTGAACTCGCCAGCAACTATGAGCGAATGGTTCGCGACGCATCAAGGTTCTTGCCCTGTTTGCGGGATTGCGTCTACCGCGGCTCGCTCTGGGAGGTGAAGACCGTTCTCCCCGCGAGCGAGCAGGATGACAGTCGTCCAATCCTCTTTAGGGCCGACCACGGTCTTCCGGACTCACCTGCATCATGGGTGGCAAGATCGACAATGTGTACGATGTGATCCAAGAGTTGGATGCACGCCACGCCGCCGGTACGCTCTGACGTCTCCGGGCTCCGCCTGCAACTGGACCCCACCATGACCTCAGCTCTCGTTGGACACAGCGGCTTCGTCGGAGAGACCCTCAAGCGCCAGGCGACATGGGATGAGCTTTATCGCTCAACCGACATCGAGGCCATCGAGGGTCGGTCCTTCGACCTGGTCGTGTGCGCCGGCGCGCCCGCGGCCAAGTGGAAGGCAAACAGGGAGCCTCAGGCGGACCTCGAGAACCTTCAGCGCCTGCAGCGGCACCTCGGTCGCGTCAAGGCCCGCCGTTTCGTGCTGATCTCGACGGTGGACGTCTACCCCGCGCCGGCTGGGGTGGATGAAGACTCATCCTTCAGTCCAGATCCGGCTAACGCCTACGGCACCAATCGCCTGGCCCTCGAGCGCTATTGCCGCTTGCGCTTCGACGCAACTGTGGTGCGCCTCCCCGCCCTCTTTGGCGCTGGTCTCCGGAAGAACGCCGTGTACGACCTGCTCAACGAGAACGGCGTGGAGTTGCTCCAGCCCCGTTCCGAGTTTCAGTTCTACGACATGGCTGAGCTCTGGGTCGACCTCACGCGGATCCAGGATGCGGGCCTCAAGCTGGTCAACCTCGCCACCGAGCCCACCAGCCTCGCCGACGTCGCGCGAATCGCGTTCGGCCGCCGCCTCGAGGCCACCGAGCGCTCCCCTGTCGTTCGCTACGACTTCAGGACGAAGCACGCTTCGATCTGGGGACGGGCGGGCGGCTATGCCTACGGCCGGGAGGAGATCCTCGAGCGCCTCCAAGCTTTCGTCGCCACCTCCCGTGAGCTCGGGAGGCCTGCGTGAAGGTGGCGGTCTCGAACATCGCCTGGAGGCCCGCGGATGACGAGGCGGTCGCCATGGTCATGCACCGCCACGGGGCGGACGGCGTGGAGCTCGCCCCTACCGCCTATTGGCCAGACCCCTTGCTTGTCCCGCGGGCCGAGCGCCGAGCCCTTCGCCAGAAGTGGGGCGGGTTGGGATTCCCCGTGGTGGCGCTGCAGGCCCTGCTCTACGGGTTTCCTGAACTCCAGCTGTTCGAAGTTGAGTCGCGTCGGACCATGCGCGACCGCCTGGTGGGCATGCTGGACGTGGCGGTGGACCTGGGCGCAACGGCCCTGGTCTTCGGCTCCCCCAAGAACCGTCTCAAAGGGCAGAGAACTTGGCCCGAAGCACTCGCAGCGGCAGTGCCGTTCTTCAGGGACCTGGGGACGGAAGCCGCGCTTCGTGGCGTGTGCCTGTGCATAGAGCCAAACCCGACGGCCTACGGGTGCGACTTCGTCACTTCTGCCGCGGAGGGCCGTGAGCTGGTCGAGACTGTGGCCTCGCCTGGCTTCATGCTCCACCTCGACGCCGCCGGAATGCAGTTGGCTGGGGACGAGCCGCTGGTCGAGATCCCGCGGAGCATCTCCGCGCTTCGGCACTTCCACGTCAGCTCTCCCAACCTGGGACCAGTCGAGCCGAGCCAGGGTTCGGCCTGGAGCCAGGTACTGGGCGCCCTGACTCAGGCCGACTACCGTGGCTACGTTTCCATCGAGATGCGGCCGGCGACCGACCGCGCCTCTAGGCTCGCGGCAGTGGCAGCCGCCCTGGATGCGCTGGCGCACTGAGTTCACCCGCGAGAGTTTCCTCCTCACACGTCGCAGGAGGGTACATCCACTCCCGCCCTACCCCCCGGTGCTCCAACTTCACCACTCAACTGCCGCGTACCCAAACGCGAGCCAAGTCTCGCCGTACTATTGTGGTCCATCCATCCGAAACCAATAGTGCCTCGACCTCGAACAGGCTTGCCGGCCTGCACAGTAGCTCGCGAGGACCGAACCACTCCACCGGTGCTGTTCGGGAATCGCCGCTTACGCCCATTACGACTACTGTGGTGTTCCTGAGGCCACGGATAGCCGCCGACCAGTTGCCGTTTCCCCCACATTCAAGATAGCGAACGCCGGTGAGTAAGTCCGGCGCCTGAAGCATTGCTACATAGGCGCCCCGCTCAGAAACCACCACCGCCTCCCCCCCCTCCCGGATGGCGGCCAAACGTCGCTGATCCTCCCTAGTGAAGACCCCCCGCCAAGGGCCATTCTGGCTCCACTCGTCCGCCACCACGTCCAGTGCGCTTCGGACCGTCAGGGCTGCGAGTTGCAAGGCCGCGGCAAGGGCAATGATCGCAAGTGGCCACCTCCGCCCCCGCCTGACTGGCGCGCCCAGCACACCGACCGAGAGTGCAAAGAGCGGCAGCCAAACTGTGAAGTACCTCGCTGACCACCCGACGATCGCGTACTGGGCCGATACTGCCGCGTAGCTCAGCGCAGCCACAGCCACGACCCATACACTTCGCCTCGGCCTCAGCAGCAACCATAGTGCAGGCAACATGAGCGGCGACACCAGGCCTGTACGCATTGCGTCTGGACTAGGCGAGGGCAACAGGGACTCCGCATCAGCGACTGGCGCACCAAGCGCGGCGTAGAGTTCTCTCAAGTGAATGAATGAGACCGCTTGCCCTCTTGCGCTCTTGGGCAGGAACCCAAGCGGCTCGACCAGCCAGTTCAATATGGCAAACGTCGCGGACCGTGCATAAGCGGGTAGGTCCCCAGCAGCGTTCGACAGCATGTGCGCTATCGTTCCGCCAGCGAAGTCACCGGTCGCCCACCGAACGGGTAACCAGGAAAGCAGAATCAGCACCGCTCCCACCGCAACTCCGACGAGGCAGCCGAGACGGGCTGAGGTCGCTCCCAGTGACCTCCAGTTGCGAAGGAGTCCTGCACCGCTCGCCATGAGGCCAATTGCTGCCACCGTCGGCTTGCAGGCAGCACCCGCGGCTATGGCCACGGGGCCAAGCGCCCACCAATCTGTGGCCGAACGGCCGCTTAGCAGCAGAAGGAGCCCAAGCCACACGGGAAAGGCTGCTACAAGGTCAGTGTGCACCACCCCAAGCCGTGCGGCCATCCCAGGGAGAGCAAACAGGATCATCGCAGAGGCAGTTGCGTCGGCTCGTTTGAGTCCGACCTTGCGCCCCAATAGGTAGACGCACGCTGCCATGCCCACGGCTATCCAGGCCTGGATGATTGATCCGCCACGGAGCCCCGCCCCACCAAGCATGCTGGCGGTTGCAACAAGATTCCCTCCAACCGCAACGGAGATCTGCCGGAAGTCATTTGTGGCCCACGGGGCGAAGGTGTGCCGCTCCAGCCAAAAACTCACCCGTGGCGCGTGGTAGGCCAAACTGTCCGCGTGCCGGAGACCGTAGACAATATCAACTACCGTAGTTGCTGCCGCGCAGATTGACAGCAAGAGTCCGGTCAACAGTAGGACCCTACCCCGCCTGGTCCTGGCGGCGGTTCGGATGCGGCTTGGCAGCTGCCATCCCAGCCAGCCCCGTCTTCTGCGCGCGGCGACCAAGAGCAATGCACAGGCCAAGGCTATTGCACCACGATACGCCTGCGTGGAGAGGAGCGACAAGTGCCCCAGAGCAAGGCCAATGGCCAGTAGCAGGAAGACGCTTAGGCCGATCCCTTTTGTTATCCGCTCTGCGGACCCTTGCCCGCCAGGGCCTCCCGGAAGTGCCAGTATGGCCAGGCAGGGCATTATGGCGAGTACCACCAGAAAGCTCATGGAGGTTCACCCTCTCCCTGGCTGCGCAGAATCAACTGGTGATTCGCTTCCGTTGCCCCACGGCATGCACCTGCCTTCGGGGCATGCACGCACGCGGAGGTTATCGCGGAAGAGTCTCCCTTGCTACCTTGGGCGCGAGTGTCGCTAGCCTTTGGTCAGCCGACGCTCGATCGCGAATCTAGTCTCGACCCCTTGTACTCCAGGCGACCGCCAACTGCGGTTGGTGGGGTGAACGAAACGCAAGGTCCGAACTCCCGTTCAAGTCGCCGGGTTGCCCTTGACGCTGCCCAGCCTACGTTATGCGGCAGCCGTTCCTTTGCGCACAAATTGAAACTTGACCGCTCCCCAAAAACGATGCGGTCGCGGGTCATGTGACCCGCGACCGCATCGCATTCCGCAGTCTAGAGTGCCGTCGGGACTAGGGTGTAACAACGTACGGCATTAGCGGAGAAATCGCGTCGCGGTAGACCGTTGCATTGGTCCTTACCTCTGCGGCGACGATGTAGGAGCCAACTGGCATTGTGGCCGGCATCACCCAGGTTGCGTTGGCGTTCCAGTCCTGGGCGATGCTCCACATCGCGCCGTTGTGAATCCAGAAGCGATAGCTATAGTTCCCCGAGCCGGCGCCGGTGGCAGTAAAGGAAACGGGAAGGCCCGTCGCCTGAGAGTGGGGGCTTGGCAGGTCCACACCAAGGCCAACGCTCGTTGCAGCACCGTATGCCATTGTGAATGACATTGCATTGGAGATGGCGTCTCGGAATACCGTTGGGCTTGTGCGAACTTCAACGGAGACCTGATATTGGCCTGAAAGTGAATTCGTCCAGGTCCACGTATTGCCTCCGCCCCAGTTCTGGGCGAGCGTCCAGCCTGAGCCGTTGTTGATCCAGAACCGCGAGTCAAACACGGCCACGGCACCGGCGCCGGCCGTAAAGACCACGGCGGTCCCGGGGACCTGCGGACTGGCAAGGCTTGCCGTGAGGGTTGCCACCGTTGCTGCCGGCGTCGCGATCACATAGCCCATCACCGCAGAAATGGCGTCGCGGGCAACCGTCGTTGTGGTTCTCACCTCCACCGCGAAGCGGTGTTCGCCGTCGACGGGATTGGTCCAAGCCCATGTTGCGCCGCCACCCCAGTTCTGGGCGATGGCCCAAGCTCCGCCGCTGAAGTGCCAGAACCTGTAGTCGTAACCCACGGAACCCGCTCCCGTAGCGGTGAAGGTAATCGGCGTTCCTGGCAACTGCGGGCTAGGAAGGCTCGCCGTGAGCGTGACGCCCGTAGCGGGTGGTGCGCCGAGTACAATAGTCACGATGGGTGAAACAGCATCACGGAACACAAGCGAAGTGGTTCGTACCTCTGCGACCACCTGATAGGTTCCGGCCGGAGTCGTTGAGGCCAGGACCCAGTTGGATGTTGGGCTCCAGTCCTGAGCCAGAGAATAGCCAGCTCCGCTATTGATCCAGAACCGGTACTGATATCCGGCAGAGCCAGAGCCTGCAGCGGTAAAGGTTACCGCCGTCCCAGGCAACTGCGGGCTTGGCAGGTCGGTCCCAAGGGTAACCCCAGTGGCCGGGAGGAACCCGATTGTGTAGGAGAAATTTGGAGAAACGGCGTCTCTGGGCCCGCTGAGTGCTGTGCGTGCCTCCGCCGCAACGGCGTAGGACCCTTCAATGGCAGTGCCTGGAAGCGTCCAGGAAGTCAAACCGCTCCAGTCCTGGACCAGCGTCCAAAGCCCGGCAGGATCCTGCATCCAGAATCGGTACTGGTATCCGGTCGACCCGGTCGCACTTGCGGTGAAGATAATTGCCGTCCCAGCGGGCTGGGGGCTTGGCAGGCTGGCGGAGATCGTGACGCTAGTGGCTTGGGAAATCACGAACGGCAGGACCAGAGAAAGAGCGTCGACCGCACCGACCGTCGTACGGACCTCAACGCTGACCTGATAGCTACCAGACACCGTAGTGGTGGGTAGAGTCCAAGTGTTGAGCACATTCCAGTCCTGAACTACCGCCCAGACACCCGGGCTCGAGAAGAGCCAGAAGCGGTACTGATACCCAGAGGAACCGACACCTGCAGCCGTGAAGGTCACGGGCACGCCAGGCAGCTGCGGGCTCGCCAGGCTCGAGGTGAGCGTCACCCCTGTCGCCGGGGGAGGCGTGACCAAGGTGATCGAGGTCGTGGCCTCCCTGTCGAAGGCGACGAGGGAGCTGGTGCGGGTCTGCGCCCTGACGTACCAGGTGCCGAGCGCCGTGGTGGTCGGCAGCGTCCAGGTGCGAGCGAGACCGAAGGGCTGGACCTCGGTGAAGTTGACGTTGTCCGAGCTCAGCAGGAACCGGTACTGGTAGGCGAGCGACGGGGTGCCGACCGAGCCACCGCCAGTGGCGAGGAAGGACACCGGCACCGGCACGATGTTCACCGGGTGCGGGCTGGTCCGGTTCGAGGTGATGGCCAAGGTGGTCGCGGGCCGGTAGACAACCACGTAGGCCACCGTCGCCGAGGCGTCGACCCGGCTGGTGCTGGTCCGGACATCGACCTTCACCTGGTAGGTGCCCGGCTGGGTCGTGGCAGGGAGGATCCAGGTAGCGGTCGGGCTCCAGTCCTGGGCCGGGGTCGCCGGGAAGGTGGCGCCCGTGCCAAGCCAGAACCGGTACTGATAGCCAGCCGAGCCCGCGCCAACCGCCGTGAAGGTGACGGCGGTCCCGAAGAAGCCGGGCGACGGGAGCAGCGGGTCTGCACTCAGGGTCACCGAGGCCACGGCCGGGTCGATGATCTGGTACCCGACGATGGTGGCGGAGACGTCCACGTCGTTGACGGACCCGGTGCGAACGTCAACCCTCACGTCGAAGGTGCCGCCCGGCTCGGTCACCGGCATCGAATAGGTGGCAGAGGCGCTGTACTGCTGCACGACCTGGAACCCGACACCACGGTCGATGGAGAAGCGGTACTCGTAGGGGCCGACGCCGGCCAGGCCGCCGCCGGTGGCAGCCGCCGTGAAGACGACGGGCACCGCGGGGATGATCCGGACGTACTGGAGCGGCGGGTTTGCCGTCAGGGTAACGCCGGTGGCAGGCGGGACCACCTCGGGCGGACCGAACTCGACAGGGTTGGAGACCGCTGCGCCGCCCTCGTTGTACGCAACCACACGGTAGTGATCGTGGCTGCCGAGCACGTACGTGGTGTCGGTGAAGGTCGTCGCGTTGGCGATGGCGAAGCCGACGGTGACGTAGGGGAGCGCGATGCCCGGCGAGCGCTCAATCCGGAAGGCGATCTCGCTCGCGGGGTTGCCGAAGTTGACCTGGCCCACGTAATCCACCGGCGTGGCGTCGGTCCAGCTCAGGACCGGCAGGCCCTGGGCGTTGGCGGTGATGGTGAGCGGTGCCGGGGTGCCCGGGAGGGTGGACACCACGTTCAGGATGATGGGCCGCATCATGTCGTTCTCTTCGTGGCTGAGGATGTGGCAGTGCCACACGTACTCCCAGCCGAAGTTGGTGACGACGTTGACGTCCGGCGGCACCTTGGCCTGCTGGGTGACCGGGTCGATGCTGGTGAAGCCGAACGGCGAGTTGAGCGGGATGGCCGGGTTGAGCGGGCGCAGGGAGTTCGGCACGCTGAACGGCAGCTTGGGCGCCCAGGGCCGCATGGCCACGATGGTGTCCTCGAGCGGGCTGATGCGGACGGTGTCCTTCCAGCCGAGCTCGGTGGGGTGCGGGGCCCGGATCTGGCCGTCCCAGCCGACGCGGTTGACCACCTGCACGTCGAAGATGTGGAAGTGGATGGGGTGCATGTCCACGCCGTTGTGCGAGATCTTCCAGATCTGCGTGCCGTCACCGAGCACCGGCGACAGGGGCGTGATGGCGTTGTTCAGGATCTCCGTGGCGGGATCCGTGTAGTCGTACAGCGTCAGGTTGAGCAGGCCGACGATGGGGTTCGGGTTGGTCATGCCGAGGTTGCCGGCCATGCGCCCGAACTCCATGTCGAAGGAGGCGCCCATCTCGTCGTGGATGCCCTTGGGCTCCATCGGGAAGGACTGGTAGGTGCCGCCCACCGTGAAGACCGGCAGGGTGACGTCCTGGATGCGCGAGAAGCCCCAGTACGGCCAGACCTGCGGGAAGGTCACGCCGGTGTAGATGCCGTTGTAGGCGTCCTGGCCGACGATGATGCCGTCCTGCGCGGTCTCGAAGACGCCGGCCTTGCCGGGCGCCGGGGCGAAGGCCGCCTCGAGCGCGGCCAGGTCGAAGGCGGGCGCAGCGGCCACGTTGGCCACGTTCACCTGCATGACCGTGCGGGTGTTGGGGCCGAAGCCGATCTGCGGGCCCTCCTTCAGGCCGGTGAGGCTGCCGGGCGGCACGCGCCCGTAGCCGCCGGAGTCGGAGAGGTCGGGCGCGCCGGTCAGGTAGTCGTGCCGCGGATCGAAGGCGGGCACGGCGGCCGGGGCGTCGTTGTAGAGGATGAGCGTCTGGCCCGGCGTAGGGCGAGAAGTCGACCACCACGTCGGCGCGCTCGGCGGGGCCCAGGAAGAGGCCGAAGGTGTCCACGTTGCCCACGTTGAAGGCGGTGGGGTCACTGACGAAGGTGATGGGCTGCGGCGGGATGACGGTGGGGCGCGGGGTGAAGCCGCCCTCGGAGCCGAAGTGGATCCACGACGGGCCCTGGGTGGCCGGGTCGGGCACGCCCTCGACGCGGCCGTCCACCGGCCAGTTCGGGTAGAGGTTGGCGTCGAAGGCAGTGAGCGCCGCCGGCACCATCTTCACCTCGGTGTTGGCGCGGCCGTCACGCGAGACCTGGGCCGGGTCGGCCTTGTACCAGTTCAGGTTCTGGAACCGGTCGTTGGCCGCGTTCAGCATGCGGAACCGGTAGGCCTTGGGCAGCACGGTCAGCGACGGGAAGGCCTGGCCGTTCACCATGGCGGTGTCGAAGAAGGTCTCGGCGCCCACCGACGGGATGGGCGTGCCGGGGATCACCGGCGGCTGGCCCGGGGTGGTGCAGAAGGCGAAGACGGCCGGGTCGGGGTCCGAGCACGCAGGGTCGTGGTACGGGTTCGGCACCGTGTTGTAGAGGATGTTGGTGGTGGGCGGGAAGAACCAGGGGCCGTAGACCCAGCGGCCGAACGGGTTCACGCCGGTGGGATCGAAGGGGTTCTGGGCCGGCACGTAGACGTGCGGCATCCAGAGGTCGCCCACCACCACCGGGCGCACGCCGAACTGGTCGGGCGTACCGGAGCCCCAGTTCCAGGTCGGGTCGCCGTTGGTGCGGACGTCGCTGGCGACGAAGGAGCGGTCCTGGATGACGAGCGGGATCTGGTCGGCCGGCAGCGCGCCCTGGGCCACCAGGGCCTGCTCGAACTGGTCGGTGATCAGGTAGCCGGCGGCCACGCCCACGATGACGTTGAGGCGGGTGATGCCCCAGGCGTGCTCATGGTAGAACATGAGCCGGGCCGACTGCTGGTTCGTGTAGTAGTAGGTGCTGGAGCCGGGGCCCGGGTTCGGCATGTCCGGCACGTTCTCGAGGCTGACGCCCTCGCGGTACGGCGTGTTGGCCCAGTCGCTCGCCGGGATGATCCACTGGTGCGGGGTGCCGTCGCTGATCCACGGGGTGCGGCCACCGTGCAGGTGGATGGCGGTTCGGTTCTGGGTGTACTTGGCGCAGTTCTGGCCGGGGGTGGCGTTCCCGGGCGGGATGCTGGCCACCGGGGTGGGGTCGCAGACGGCGCCGGGGGCGTAGGGCACGCCCTGGGGATCGAGCGCGCCATTGGGCCAGAGGGGGCCCTTGCCGGCGCCCATGATGGTCTCGTCGGTCGGGATCACCAGGTCGCCGCCCTGGCCGGGCAGCAGGCGGTTGGTGAACTTGATGCGCACCGGGCGGTCGCGGGTGGCCACGATGACCGGGCCGAGCCAGCGGGCCTGGGCGTCCGGGGCGATGGTGTTCTGGCCCAGGGCGTCGGTGCCGTTGTTGGTCTGGTGGTAGCCGCGCAGGCGGGTGGTGGCCGGCAGATCGGAGTGGAACTGGTGGGAGAACTCGATGAGCTCGATCTCGTAGTAGTCGGAGCCCGGGTAGGTGATGGAGTCCGGGTTGGCCACCGGGATGTAGTTCCCCAGCAGGTTGGCGCCGGCGGGGGTCAGGCCGGGCAGCGCGTCCACGAACTTGCGCAGCTCCGGGCTGAAGGCCCAGTTGCTGGTGGTGAAGTAGTCCGGCGTGGTGCCGGGGCCCGGGGGCGCCACGCCCACCGGGATCTGCGCCTGCTCCGGCGTCATGATCCCGGCCTTGACGGCCGCCTTGCGGGCCTGCTCCAGCCGCAGCTTGGTGGCCTGCAACTCGGCGGCGGCGGCCTCACGCTGCGCCTGGTTCGGCATGTTGGCGCGCATCTCGTGGGTGGCCGCTGCCTTGGCCGCATAGCTGTCGAGTGTGGCCTGGTCCAGTCCGCTGGCAGACTGCGCGGCGGCGAGCTGGAACGGGATCAGGCCGAACACCAGCCCGAGCAACGCGGACAGCACCCTCTTCTGAGCGATCATCTCTGGTTCTCCCCTCACTGCTTGCACTGCCGTCCGCGGAGCCGCGGGCATTTCCGCTGCGATTCCCTTCGGCGCCGCCCCACAGGGCGCCGATCGCAGGGCGACACGTTGACGCAATCTAGTACCCTCGGAAGAAGGCCACATAGTCCGCAGGTCGGGTGTCGTTTGAGTACGGTACATTGATATTTGGGCTCAAAATTTCCTTACCCTGTGCCGTGATAAGGGGGGTGCGCTCATGCGCCGCATGCTCTTGCCGTCGATCATCGCCATCGCCCTCGTGTTCCTGGGCAGCCTGGCCCTGCTGGACTGGCTCGGCGGGTCCGAGGCCGGGGATTCCCAGACCCATTTGGCCTCGCCGCCACCAGCACCCAGCGTAGAGGTTCCGCCACCGGCGCCCACCGCCACGCCGGCCGAGGTGGCCGCGGAGATGAGGGCTCCGCCCTCCCTCCCCGCCCCGGCGCCGCCGCCCGAGGCGCTGCCACCCTCCGGCGCGCCGCCAGCCCCGGGCTACGTGCGCGACGAGACCTCCACGCTGCAGGCCACGCTGAGCAGCCGCTGCGGCGCCATGGAGCTGCGGCTGGGCGACGACCTGCGCCGGCGCGGCGATCAGCCGGAGGGGCGCGCGGTGCTGCTGGTGGAGGTGGAGCCGCAGCCCGGGCAGCTCAAGTTCTGGTCGAGCAAGCTCCAGAGCCCGGGGCAGACCAGGCCGTCGCTGGTGGCCTGCGTGCAGTGGGCGCTCAACGGGTACGTGCTGCCGGTCTCCCGGCTGCTGCCCGGCGAGCGCTTCAAGGTGCAGGTGGTGGTCGGGGTGCGGGCGCGGTAGGGGCGCAGGCCCTACTTGCGCCTCAGCCGCACGACGCGTACCTGCGGGCCGCTCGCGGCGGCGCTCTCGATCCGATCGAGCGCGGTCGAGGCGTGATCGCAGAGCAACTCGACGGCGATCTCGGTGTCGCGGTGCACCCGCTCCCGCCCGTCGGTCCACGCGAGATCGAGGTGGTCGTCGCCGGGCCGCTCCGCGATGAGGCCGTACCGCGCCCGCAGCGCGTCGCCTGGGAGCTCCTCCAGCCCCTGGGCCCATGGGCCGCTGCCCGAGTGGCCCTCCAGCCTGCCCAGCGTGAGCCCCACCCCGACCGCGCCCAGCGCGGGCGGCATCGCGCACCGCTGCCCAGACGTCATGGGGCGTTTGCGCCTGCCTCAGCGCCTCGCCCGCATTGCGAATCGAGGCCCTCATGTCCAGGTTGCGCCGGCGATCTGCCAGCGCCGCCCTGGCGAGCGTCACGTCCACCAGACCGAGCGCGCGCAGAACGAGGAACGTGAGCACCGCCATGACCAACAACACGGCCGCGGCCTGCGGGCCGTTGGCAAAGCTCACCAGCAGCGCGGCAGCACCGAAGACGGTCGCGCCTCCGTAGATGACCAGCACCGCGGCCCGGTGCGAGAGCCCCCGGTCGATGAGGCGGTGGTGCAGGTGGCCCCGATCCGCCGAGAAGAGCGGAGCCCCACGGACGGCGCGCCGGCCGATGGCGAGCAGCGTGTCGGAGATTGGGATGCCGAGCGCCAGGATGGGGACCACGATGGCCACCGCGGTGGTGGACTTCGAGCTGGTCCGGATGGCCGCCGTGGCGAGCACGAAGCCGAGGAACATCGACCCGGTGTCGCCCATGAAGATGGTGGCCGGGTTGAAGTTGTAGAGGAGGAACCCCAGGATGGCGCCGCCGAGCGCCGCAGCGAACAGCAGCATGAGCGCGTCGCCACGCACCGCGGCCAGGGTGAAGATGGTGGCCACGGCGATGAAGGCCACCCCGCCGGCCAGCCCATCGAGGCCGTCGATGAGGTTCATCGCGTTGATGACACCAGCGATCCAGAACATGGTGAACGGCAAGGCGAACAGGCCAAGTGAAATCGGAGGGCCAAAGGGGTGCGACACCTGGTCGATGCGGAACCCGGCCCAGTACATGGCCGCCGACACGGCGAACTGGACGAAGAACTTCGTCTTCGCGTTGCAGCCCCTCAGGTCATCGAGGATGCCGAGCGCGGCGATGGCCAGGCCGCCGCCGAAGAGCGCCAGCGCGGTCGTCGAGTCGCTCCAGAAGCGACGACCGACCTCGCTGCTCACGAAGAAGAGCGCCGCCAAGGGGGCGAAGAAGGCCAGCACGATGGCGATGCCGCCGAGGCGCGGCACCGGCCGCCCGTGGATCTTGCGCGATGTCAGGCCGTGGTCCAGCGCCCCGTATCGATGGGCAAGCTCGCGCACCATCGGCGTGGCGACGGCGCCCACGAGGGTGGACGAAATGAAGGCGACGGTCGCTGCTCTCACGGGGTCCCCAACTGGCTCCTGAGAAGCGCCGACACTACACGGTCGCAGGCCCTTGAATCCAGAGCGCGGCCCTCTGCCGGCCTGTTGGCCTACGCGCCTTCGTCCAGGGAGCGGAGCAGCAGTTCGAAGGCCGCGGTCCTCAGCCGCCGATCGTACGCGCGTTCGAAGGCAGCACGAGCTGCCGTGCCAAGCGCCGGACCGCCCCGCAGGAGGCGCAGGATTGCAGCCGCCGCGGCAGGCGCATCTCCGCAGGGAACCACCTCCCCGATGTTCTCCCGGCTCACGGTGCACGCGGCTTCCGACGTCGCCGGCCCGATGTAGAGCATGGGCCGACCAACGGCCATCACGCCATAGATCTTGCTCGGCTCGATGAGACCCAGCGTGCCAGGGTCCTGCGAGACGACATGGATGTCACCGGCCGACAGCGACTCCGAGAGCTTGGAGCGTGGCTGGTAGGGCAGGCACCTCACGGATGGAAGGTCCCTCGCCTCGGCCTCGACCTCGGCCCGCTTCGCGCCGTCTCCGACGAACATGAAAACGACCTCGGGATGCCCGACGAGCAGGCGGGCCGCGTCGAGCAGGGTCCGCATGTCGTGGCCACGGCCCATGTTGCCCGAGTAGAGAACGACCTTCTTGCCGTCGAGGCCGTGGCGCCGCCGAAACTCGTTCGAGCCCGCCTCCACGGGCCGAACGGCCTGGCCGTCTGACCAGTTGGGCAGCAAGTGGACGCGGTCCGGTGGAACACCCTTGCCCTCGACCAAGTTCCCCATGGCTTCGCCGAGGACCACCACCGCGTCGGCCCGCTTGAGGGTTGCCCGCGATGCCAGGTCCAGGGCCCGTGCCGGCAAGGACCCGGCACCCAGGACACCAAACTCCACGGCGAGCTCGGGGTAGACATCCTGTAGCCAGTAGACGAAGCGGGTGCGCTTGAGCGTTCGGAGCGCACCTCCGATGGTGGCAACCAGCGGAGGTGTGGACATGGCCACCACGGCGTCGAACCTGGGGAGAAGGAGCGCCCGGATGAACGCCGCGCAGAAGAACGTGGTGTAGTCGCACAACCGAGCGGGGACAGAGCCCTTCCCGAGTGAGGTCGAGTGGACCCGCACGATCCGGACACCACGGTGGAGCTCCCGAGCCGGTAGGCGCTCGCCACCGAGGTAGCCGCCGCGGGCGGCCAAGGCGGTGACCTGGTGACCGGCAAGCACCAGGTCCTCGGCCAGGTCGGTCGCCAGCTGTGCCGTGGCCGAATGGTCGGGGTGGAAGAACTGGTTGAGGAGGAGGACCTTCATCCCTTGGCAGCCTGGATGGCCCGCTCCTTTACCTTGGTGGCTGGCACGCCAACGTAGATCCCGTAAGGCGTCGTATCGCCGGAGAGGACCGAGCCTGCACCGAGTATTGCGTGCGAGGCGAGGCGGCTCCCAGGCAGCAAGAGTGACCCGACCGCCGCCCATGCGCCGTCCTCGACGATAACCTCCTTCACGATGAGGTCGAACGTCGGCTTCGACCAGTCGTGATTGCCTGTCTCGATGGCGCAGCCCTGCGAGAGGCACACGTTGGAACCGAGCCGGATTGGCGCCAGGGAATCCAGCCACACGCCTTCACCGATCCATGTGTGATCGCCGATGGTCAGGTGCCATGGGTACTTCACGTTGACCCGTGGCTTGATGACCACGCCAGTTCCTACCCTGGCACCGAATGCCCGCAGCAAGGCCGACTTCAGCCTGCTTGGCCAAGGGAACCAGGTCATGAGGAACGCGGCGTTCGCCACCATCCAGGCGATGCGCGCGGCGACGGAACCCCCGGGGTCGTACCAGGAGTTGTCGAAGGTGGACAGCCTGGTCCTCCCACGGCTCGCGGGCATGCCAATCCCCTCCAGGGTGGACTCATCATGTGGGAAGCAGAACGACATATTCTCGGCCACGCCCAGCCAATGGTCCTCCGCAGGCACAAGAACGCCCATCAGCGAAGGCCGTGTGCCAGACCTCCCAGAACCGACCTCGGGCTCCATCATCGTAGTCGCCCGCACGCTCGTTGCCCCGCTGAAGGCAACAGCCCAGGCCACGCCGATGGCGATGAAGGCGAACATCGGGCCATCTCCGGAAAGCAGGTAGTCGAAGACGATGAGACCTGCGATGGCGGCGTGGGCGCCCGCAGGGCTCTTGGGGTCCCTCGCCGACGCCAGGAGGCGCCTCACCGGTACCGCGGCGGCCGCCAGGAAGAGGGCAAGGCCCACCAGGCCAGCCTCCGACAGGAGGCGGAGGCCTCCAGACTTCGCCACGAAGATGCTCCCACGCATGTAGTAGAGCGACTCGAGCGGGACCCATGGCGCCGCGTAGAGATGCACGTTTCCAAGACCGACGCCCAACGGGAGTGCATCCGGCGTCTCGCCAAGCCAGCCGAGCACCGCTACGTTCCAGTCTTCCAGCCCCTGGAGCTCGACCACCCGGCCGACTGACCGATCGACCAGCACATCGGCGAGTCCGGGGATGGCAAGCACCAGGAGGGCCACAGCGGCAATCGCCGAGAGGAGATTGCGCTGCGCGCGAGTGGCACCACGCACGAGCCCCGCGTAGACCACCAGGGCCAAGAAACTGGCCGATAGCAGCACGAAGCCCTGCGTCGAGAAGCTGAGCAGGAGTGCCGCGAACATCAGGCTGGCAAGCACCAGCCTTCGGCGTGGTGTGATCCCCAGGTGCCCGTCAAGCACCTGGTCGCACGCCAGGATGGTCAGGCCGACGACCATGCTGTAGGCAAGATGCTTCGGCTCTCCGCCAAGCGAGGACGCTCGAAACACATGGCCACCCAGGAACGAGTCCGTACCGAATGCGCCCGAGCGGAACTCTCCGGACTCCCCGAAGAGCCCCAGCGGAAAGATGTCGACGCCCGTGATGTAGAACAGTGCGAACTGCAGGATCCCGAGCGCCGCGAGGAGCCCTGCCGAGTAGGCCAGGTACCTGTAGGCTAGCCGGGCGTTGCGCTCGCCATTTGCTGCCAGGGCCGCCCCAGCCCCCACGAACAGGGACCACATCAGCACCTGGAAGAGCCAGCGCCACCGACCCTGGAACGCCGAATAGTCGTCCGCGGTGGCTGGGAGGCTGACGCTCTGCGCTACCGTGTTCAGGACGAGGAAGAGATAGAAGAAGCCAAACCCTCGAAACCCGCGGGTCCCCCTCTTCATCGCGACGGCGGCCAGCAGCAGGAAGGCAACAATCCGGTCGCTGGTCAACGTGAGGCCCACGTTGGTCTGGAGCCCGAACCACGGCACCAGCGCCACGTAGAGGAAGAGGAGTGAAGAAGACCCCTTGCGCAACGCCAAGGCCGCGGCAAGGGCCACCACCCCGAGCAGCAGAAAGTTGAGGATCTGCTCCATCGTTCTGCCTCAATCAACTAGACGGGAGAACCGCCGGCTGGCGCGCTCTCCTTGCCCTTGCTCTCCCCGTAGTAGTAGCCGTAGCGGTAGTAGTACGAGTACTGGCCGTACTTCTGGTCCTCCAGATCCAGGTCGTTGAGCACGGCGCCGAAGATGGGGGCCTTCACGTCCCGGAGCTGCTTCACCGCGAGCTTGGCGACGTCGCGCGAGGTCCGCCCTGCCTTGAGCACGATCAGGGTGCCATCGACCTGCGTCCCCATCACCACCGCGTCGGCGACCACTCCCACCGGCGGAGAGTCGATGATGATCCGGTCGAAGCTCGCCGCCATCTCAGCCAGGAGCCCATGGAAGGCCTTGGTATGGAGGAGCTCGGCAGGGTTCGGGGGCACCGGTCCGCACGGAAGGACGAACAGCCGATCGATGCCCGTGGGCGAGACCAGATCCTTCAGCTTGCCTTCTCCGAGGATGAGCGAGGAGAGCCCGGCCTCGTTCGAGATGCCGAAGATCCGGTGCACGCGTGGGCGCCGCATGTCGGCATCCACCAGCAGGACCCGGCTTCCACTTCCGGCCATGGTGATGGCCAGGGAGGTCGCCGTCGTGGTCTTGCCCTCCTGCGGCCCCGACGAGGTCACCATGATGGTGCGCAGCGGCTTCTCTGGCGACATGAACAGCAGGTTGGTCCGAACGGCGCGCAGGCACTCGGCCACCGCCGACTTCGGCTGGGTGTGGACGATGAGGTCGTGCGACGTGCCGTCCTTGTTCCGGTCGATGGAGGGCACGATGCCAAGGAATGCCAGTCCAAGGCGCTCCTCGATGTGTGCCTGGCTGGTTATGGTGCGGTCGGCGAACTCGGCGCCGAAGACCAGGCCGATGCCCCCCAGCAGCCCGAGGACGACGGCCAGGGCCAGGTTCTTCAGCAGGTCCGGACGGATGGGCTTGCCGCTGGGGCGGGCGCGGTCGAGGATGCGTACGTTCGAGACTTGCAGCATCGCGGCCACGCCGGTGTCCTTGAGCCGCCGCAGCACCAGCTCGTAGAGCCGCTGGTTGTTGTCGTAGGTGCGCTTCAGCTCGAGGTAGTCGCGCTCGTACTGGTTGAGCCCGAAGGCATCGCTCTTGGTCTCGTTGAGCAGCGCCTGCAGGTTGCGCTCGGTGCTGACCACCTCGAGGTACTCCTGCTTGGCAGTCCTGAGCGCCGTGCGGATCTCGTCCCTGAGCCCCTGGCGGGCCAGCACCAGCTTCTTTTCGCAGGCCTCCAGCCTCGGGTGGTCCCCAAGGTACTTGACCTGAAGGTCGGCGCACTCGGACCGTGATTCCAGATACCGGACCTTGAGCTGCTGAATGGCCTGTGACGCCGCCACGGGCTGGAGCGTTTCGACCGCGCCGCTGGTGTCGTCGAGCGCCGCGCCCAGAGCTGCGATCGCGTCGTTCCGGGCCGAGAGCTCCGCGCGCCTGACGCGCGCCTTGGTCAGGGAGTCGTTGATGGTCGTAAGGCGCTGCGACACCATCGACTGCCGGTCTTCCCAGCTAGTCGCAACAATGTCGTGGCTCCGCTTGAAGTCAAAGAGGGCCTTCCCGCTGTCGTCCAGCTTGCGCTCCAGATCGCCCAGCTGACCCTCCAGCCATTCGGAGGCGTTGGCCGTGGTCGCGTTCTTCACCGCCAGGTTCTCCGCGATGTAAGCCTCCGCGAAGGCGTTCGCGACGGTGGCCGCGAACTGTGGGTCAGCGTCTTCATAGCGGAGGCGGACGACCCGCGACTCCTTGACCGGCTCCACTTTGAGATTCTTCTGGAGCAGCCGCACCGGATCCGCCTTGGCGCGCCGCTCCTCGAGGTCAGACGAGCCCTTGGCGGCCTCGAGCCCAAGGAACGCCAGGTTGGACCCGAGCTTCAGCTTGTCGGTCACGCGCTGGGCGACCGACCGGCTGGTGATGACCTTGTACTGCGTCTCGTAGTACTCGCGGCTGTACCAAAAGCCGCCGGTGCCACTCTCGACGACGTCCTGCACGCTCTTGTCGTCCAGTACCCTGGGGGCCGCGAGGTCGATGATGATGGTGCAGGTAGCGTCGTAGATCTTGGTCTGCCTCAGGGTTACCAGGGCAGTGACGGCCACGGTTGCCAGAAAGAACGGCAGGAAGAACCAGCGCCTGCGGACGATGGTGCGCCACAGCGCGTGGACGTCGAGTGAATCCGACTCGTCGGCCGCG